>NZ_JAWDJM010000159.1:0-2987 GCF_032465715.1 Paraclostridium sp. MRS3W1
TAATTAAATTTAATTATCATTAGCACTTTCTTTAAATAAATAAAAACATTCTTAAAAACTCATAATAATCATCTGTTGAAAAAGATATTGTTTGAGTATTTATTAATTTACATTTTGGATAGAAAGAAGCTTTATAAGCATCATAGTGATTTTTAAATTTGATTTCTATGTCAAAGAAATCAGGGAGTTTTATTATATGTCTAGAAAGATCACCTGATAGAGCTTGCTCAACACC
Organism: Paraclostridium sp. MRS3W1; assembly: GCF_032465715.1. NCBI lineage: Bacteria > Bacillati > Bacillota > Clostridia > Peptostreptococcales > Peptostreptococcaceae > Paraclostridium > Paraclostridium sp. MRS3W1. The sequence goes on from NZ_JAWDJM010000159.1 coordinate 236, forward strand.
ATCTTTTATATTTTTTAAAGCTATATCTGGATGTATAGAGATAGATGCATTTCCTATTCCTTTTGATACGGGAACTGTTACTATATTTGGATTTAGTTTTTTAGCATTTTTACAAAGCAGTTCATCTCCACTTAAAAATGCTACAGGAACATTAAAGTAAGCACTTGTATATGCATTTACCATAAATTCTGTTGCTATTTCGCCATTTATCTTTACATAATCATATTTAGAACTATTCATTGTATGAGAAAGTGGGTTTCCATCTTGACTAGCTCCACTATGATATCCTATAAAAAGAGTTGCATCAAAAGTAGGGTCAATACCTGCCATCATAATAAGAGGACCATTAGTCCATCCTCTAACTAAACTTACATTTGTAGGAAGTAAAGATGGATTAATATTTCGAGCGCTATCATGAGCATCTTTTACTAAAATAAAATCACAATTATTTGTGTTGACTCCATCACAAGCTGATTTAACCTCTTTAGTCATCTGAGTTTTATGATATTCTGAATGAGCACAATTAAGGTTAGTTTCCTCCCAATTTACAATTCCGCACGTACCTTCTATATCAGCACTTATATATACTCTCATAAAATTCCCCCCTAATCTTTATTAAAATTAAAATTATTAAGAGGACTGTCTATTAATAATTTTAATTTTCATATAATAGATATAGTTATTTTAATTTAAAAATATACATATAAAAAGCATATTAATGGAGGAAACTTATGAATTTAACAAGAGAAACTTACTTAGAGATTGACTTAGATATAATAAATAAAAATATATGTGAGATAAAAAAATATATTTCAAAAAATACAAAATTAGCTATAGTAGTTAAAGCAGATGCATATGGGCATGGAGCAGTTGAACTATGCAAAAATATAGATAAAGAAAATGTAGATTATATATGTGTTGCAGCTATAAGTGAAGCTTTTGAATTAAGAGAAAATAATATAGATTTACCCATTTTAGTAATGGGATATGTTCCAGATAATTACTTGGAGCTGGCTATTGAAAGAAACATAACAATTACAGTGTTTTCGACTAAGCAAGCTAATATAATTAATGCTATTTGCAAGACAAAAAATATTAAAGGCAAGATTCATATAAAAATAGATACAGGATTTAATCGATTAGGATTTAAAATTAATGAATCTACTATTGAAGATATAAAAGATATTATAAATTTAGATCATATATTTGTTGAAGGAATTTTCTCCCATTTAGCACTTAAAGATAAGATATCTGATTATGAACAATTCAATAAGTTTAAAAACATATTAGATGAAATTTTAAAATATAAAGATATACCTATAAAGCATATATGTGACAGTATAGGTATGGTAGCTTATGAGGATTTCCATTTAGATATGGTTAGGGTTGGATCTAGTATATATGGATATAATAGCCGCAAATCAAATTTAAATTTGTGTGAAGCTATTACATTTAAATCAAAAATAATACAAGTGAAAAGACTTCTTAAAGGAGAAGGTGTAAGCTATGATTATTCATATATAGCAAATAAAGATATGAATGTAGGTATTATACCGTGTGGATATGCAGATGGAATACCAAGATGTCTATCAAATAAAGGTTATGTATATGTAAATAATAAAAAATGCAATATAATAGGTAAAATTTGTATGGATCAAATGATTATAGATATAAGTGGTATAAATGAAAGTGATTATGAAAAAGATGTTGTCTTTTATGGAAAAAATGGACCTAATATTTTAGAGATTGCAAACTTATGTGATACAAATAGAAATGAAATACTTGTATTAACGTCAAGAAGAGTTGATAAAGTTTATTTAAAAAATAATAAAATAATAAAAAGTTTAAATTATATAATGGGGGATGATTAATTATGATATTTCCAAAACAGTTAAAAAAAGGTGATACAATAGGAATAATAGCACCATCAAGTCCTTATAAACCTGAGAGCAAGGATTCTTTAAACTTTGAAATTGACAAAATAAAAAGAACCATTGAAAGTTTTGGATATAAAGTAAAAATGGGAGACACTTGCTATCTAAGCTATAAAGGATATTTAGCAGGTGATGACAATACAAGAGTTAAAGATATAGAAACAATGTTTAACGACAAAGAAGTTGATGGGATTTTATGTCTTAGGGGTGGATATGGAACACCTAGAATACTTGATAAAATAAACTATGATATTATAAAAGCAAATCCAAAAGTATTTATTGGGTACTCAGATATAACTGCACTTCATATAGCTTTTAATCAATATTGTAATTTGGTAACTTACCATGGAATAATGGCATCAACATCACCAAACTGGCATGACTTTACTTACAATTCTTTTAAAAATATGATTAATATGAAAGATACCTTAGCTATAGAAAATCCTATGGGAGAAGAATTATATACTATAGTAGAAGGAGTTACAGAAGGAAAAATAATAGGTGGCAATTTATCGTTGATAGCAAGTACTATGGGAACTAAATATGAGATTGATACTAAAGATAAAATTTTGTTTATAGAAGAAGTTGGAGAACAAATCTATAGAATAGATAGAATGCTTACACAATTAGAATTAGGAGATAAATTTAAAGATTGCAGAGGTATTATATTTGGAGATTTTGAAGATTGCAAAAAAGAAAAAGCTGATGATTATGAGTTATATGATTTACTATCAGATAGAGTTAAAAAGTACAATAAACCTTGTATATACAACTTGCAATCAGGACATTGTAACCCAATGATATTTATCCCGTTGCTC
>NZ_JAWDJM010000160.1:0-1254 GCF_032465715.1 Paraclostridium sp. MRS3W1
GTATACCCTTAGGCGTAAATTGCAAATTAGATGCTACAAATAAAAATATATATTTTAGTAGATAGAAAAAAGCAGTTACATAAAATTTTATGTAACTGCTTTTTTAACTTAAAGATATTAAAAGAGGTTACTATCTAACATAAAAAATATATGGTAGAATTATGTATATACATAAGAGATTTAAAGAGGTGGATATATGTTTAATGTAGCGATAATAACTTTAAGTGACAAAGGTTCTATGGGTAAAAGAGAAGATATAACAGGAAAAAAGCTTGCTGACTTTATAAATGGGAAAGAAGAATATGAAGTTAAATACTACACTATGATTCCTGACGATAAAGAAAAGCTAAAAAGCGAAATTATAAAATTATGTAATTTAGATGCAGATTTGATATTAACTAATGGAGGAACTGGATTTTCTAAAAGAGATATAACTCCAGAAGCCACAAAGGAAGTTATTGAAAGGGAGATTCCGGGAATTAGTGAATACATAAGAATGGAATCTTGTAAAATAACTAAAAGAGCAATGCTTAGTAGAGGTGTAAGTGGGATAAGAAAAAATACAGTTATAATAAATTTACCAGGAAGTCCTAAAGGAGCAATAGAAAGCATCGAATTTGTAATAGATACCATAGGACATGGGATAGATATACTAAAAGGTGAAGCTGTGGAGTGTGCAAATGATAGACAAGTATAACAGAGAAATAGACTACTTAAGAATTTCTTTAACCGACAAATGTAATTTAAGTTGTATTTATTGTATGCCTAAAAAAATTGAATTTTATAAGAGTATAAATGATATATTAAGTTTTGAAAATTATAAATTTATAATTAAAGGATTCTCAAAATTAGGCATAAAAAAGGTAAGATTTACAGGTGGAGAACCTCTTATCTATGATAAATTACAAGAACTTATAAAGTATACAAAAGAAAATTGTAATATAGATGATATATGTATAACGACAAATGCTATAGGTCTTTATGAAAAAATAGATAAGCTAAAAGAAAATGGATTAAAAAAAGTTAATATAAGTTTGGATTCCCTAGATGAAGATAAATATAAAAAAATAACTAGAGGTGGAGATTTAAAAGAAGTATTAAAATCAATTGATAGATGTGTGGAATTAGGCATAAAAGTAAAAATAAACTGTGTTTTAATAAAAGGATTAAATGATGATGAACTAAATCAATTTATAAATTTAACAAAATGTAAGGAAATAGATGTTAGATTTATAGAATTGATGCCTATAGGAG
>NZ_JAWDJM010000161.1:0-78419 GCF_032465715.1 Paraclostridium sp. MRS3W1
CGCTCAGCTAATCATTATCTGAATATCTGGCTTGGTTGTTTGTGTTTAATTCTTTTAAAAAGAATTTATATAATTAACCTACTGTTTAATTTTCAAAGTTCTTACATTTTTTTCTACAAGTTATACTTTATCACCTCTTTTATCTTTCGTCAATACTTTTTTTATTTATTTTATTTTTTATTTAGCTATTTTTTATTATATAATGAAAGCGTGAATAAAAGTATATCAAATAAAGGAGTTTTAAAATGAATAAACTTGAAAATAAAGATTTAATTATTGAAGTTAAAAATACAGGGGCTGAACTAAGTCGAATATACTCTAAAACCCTTAATAAAGAGTTTTTATGGAATGGAAATAAAAAGTTTTGGGGAAGACACTCTCCTATTCTATTTCCTATTGTAGGAAGACTAAAAGATAACGAAACTATTATAGATGAAAAAACATACAATATGAATCAACACGGATTTGCTCGAGATTTTGATTTTAATTTAATAGAAAAGGATCAAAACTCTTTAACATATAAATTAGCTTCTACTGGGGAAACTAAAAAGTACTATCCTTATGATTTTGAATTATTCATTAAATACATAATCACTGAAACTAAAATTAAAATTTGCTGGAAAGTTATAAATACAGATTATAGCGATATATTTTTTTCAATAGGAGCTCATCCAGCTTTTAATGTTCCATTTGATAAAGATACTACTATTGACAATTACTACTTAAACTTTAAAACTAGAGATGAAGTATCTAACTATTTATTACAAGGACCTTTTGTTTGTAAAAAATCAAAAGTCGATAATTTAAAATCAATTAAATTACATCCAGAAATTTTTAAAAATGATGCTTTAATATATGATAATGTAGATGAAATTGCTATATCGTCTAAAAACAGTTCTACATCTATAAATGTAAAGTTCGATAATTTTCCATTTGTTGGAGTTTGGTCTCCTTATAACACAGAAAATAATACAATAGCACCTTTTGTATGTATAGAACCTTGGTTTGGAATAGCCGACTGTTTAGATTCTAATAAAATTTTCAAAAACAAATTAGGAATAAATCAATTATCTCCAAATAAAACTTTCGAAGCTTCTTATTCAATAACTATAAATTCATAATTTGTAACAATAAAGGACTGAGGAAATCTAATTTCACATAAAGTGAATTAATTTGCCTCAGTCCTTTTAATTTTATTTATTTATTTGATTATTCATCCAATCTATAGCAGCTTGAAGTTGCTTATTTTCATCTTTTTCTTCTATTTTAGGCTTTATTCCCTTTTTATTTATATAGTCTCCACTCGGAGTATAATACTGAGCTGTAGTAAGTTTATAACCTGTTCCATCATTTAAACCTCTTACAGTTTGAACTAATCCTTTACCAAATGTAGTTGTTCCTATAGCTATCCCTCTATTGTTATCAACTATAGCTCCTGTAAGTATTTCAGATGCAGATGCACTACCTCCGTTTATAAGTAAAGCTATCGGTAAATCTAATTCTCTATTATTATCAGATTTTAAATACTTAGCTTTCCCACTATTATCTTTAACAGACACTATAGTATCTCCCTCAGGTAATATTTCATCTGCTATATCATCACATATATTTAATAATCCTCCTGGATTATCTCGTAAATCTAACACTAGACCTTTTATGCCTTTTTTATTTAAACTATCTAGAGCCTTTTTAAAGTCATCATAAGTATGTTCATCAAATGACGAAATTTTTATGTATCCAATATTATTTTCTAAAACTTTAGAATCTATAGTTTTCATTACTATTTCTTCTCTTTTAACATTTATATCTAATACTTCACTACCTCTTTTTATAGTTAACTTAACATCTGTTCCTGCTTTTCCTTTTATAAGACTCATTGCCTTATCCATATCTTTAGAAGTAACTTCTTTTCCATTAACTTTAATTATTTTATCTCCTGATTTTATTCCACTTTTTTCAGCAGGAGATCCTTCTATAGGAGATACAACAGTTATTAATTCATCATCAGATGTTGGACCTATAACTACCCCTATTCCTACATAACTACCTGATGTTTGTTCTTGTAACTTTTCAAACTCTTCTTTTGTGTAGTATTGTGAGTATGGATCATCCAAGCTTTCAAACATCCCTTTTATAGATCCTGTCATCAATTTTTCATTATCAGGGTCCTTATAAAAATCTTTATCTATCGTTCTTTTTAAACCAGCAATTTTATCATACCCCTTATACTTGAAACCTACTACTTGAGATGTTATTAATGCCGTAGCGATTACAATTATAACAGAGTATATTATAGCCCTTTTTTTGGATATCATTTTATGCATCTCCTTTTACATAATATACTATATTATTATATGCCTTCATATTATTTTTATTACTGCATGTCTTTCAGTTGATGTTATCGTATTTTAATACTAAACTCCTTATTAGGAAGTTTTTATACCATATTATACCACATTAAAGAAAGGTGATTTAAATTGAAAAAAGATTTTAGAAAAAAAGTTATAGAACTTAGAAAAAAACAATCTCCTCAATCTATAATTTACAAATCCAAAAAAATTTCCGATATAATTTTATCATTAGAGGATGTAAAAAAAGCCTCTACTATAATGATTTACTTAGACTTTAATAACGAAGTAAAAACTGATATCCTAGTAAACTCATTAATTTCTTTAGGTAAAAAAGTATTAGTACCTATTACCATAAAAGAAAACAAAACCCTTGTACCTTCACAAATCAAAAATATAAATACAGAAGTTTCAATAGGAACCTATGGCATAAGGGAACCTAAAAAAGAATTTATAAGAGTAACAGATATTGAGTCAATAGATGTTTTAATAGTACCTGCAGTTGCCTTTGATATAAATAAATTTAGGTTAGGCTATGGAGGTGGCTTCTATGATAGATTTATAGAAAAACTGAGACCTGATAGTATAACCATAGGCATAGCTTTTGAATTTCAAGTTTTTGATTCTATACCAAAAGAAAGTCATGATGCCCAACTAAATTACATTGTAACAGAAGAAAGAATTTTAAAATAAAAATATTAAATAGAGTAAAGTATTATCTTTACTCTATTTAATAACTATTTATCTTTTTTATCATCATCATTTTTTCTATATATATTTAATTGCTCTATAACTTTTTTATCTATTTCTTCTATAGTAAGTCCTGTAAGAATTCCTAGTCCTTCTTCTATATTGGATATTGCATATATACTAAACTGTCCATTTTTTACAGCTTCTACAACTTCATCTTTTAACATTAAATTTTTAACATTTTGTATAGGCATCATTACACCTTGTTTTCCATTTAAACCTTTTATCTTACAGACATCAAAAAATCCTTCTATTTTTTCATTTATTCCTCCTATAGGCTGAATTTCGCCTTTTTGGCTTACAGATCCAGTTACTGCTATATTCTGTTTAATTGGTATTTTAGATATACTAGATATTACCGCATATAATTCAGTACTAGATGCACTATCTCCATCTACACCACAATAGTTTTGTTCAAAAGTTATAGATGTTGATATAGATAAAGGTTTTTCCTTACCGTATCTTTCTCCTAAGTATCCCGTTAATATTAAAACACCTTTATCATGTATACTTCCACTTTGCTTTATTTCTCTTTCTATATTTATAATCCCACTTCTACCTTTATATGTTGATGCAGTTATTTTAGAAGGCTTTCCGAAACTATATTCACCTGTTCCCATTACAGCCAATCCATTTATTTGACCAACTTTTTCTCCATCTATATCTATTAATAATGTTTCATCTTCAAACATTTCATTTAACTTTTCTTCATATTTATTATTTCTATATCTTTTTTGATTAATGGCCTTCTCTACATCTGATTTAGTTACATATTTTGAATCTACTTTACTAAGAGCTTCCGATTCAAAAATCAAATCTACAATTTTATTAAATTTAGCTGTCAATTTTTCTTTATCATCACTAAGTCTTACACTATATTCTAAAACTCTTTCCACTGCTTCTCTATCAAAGTGTTTTAAGTTATATTCTTTACATTGATTGGATATAAGCTTAATAATTTTATATATGTTTTCATTATTTTTATTAATTTCAACATCAAAGTCAGCCATTATTTTAAATAAATTTCTAAAATCTTCCTCATAAGAGTACAATATATTATAAATATAATTATCACCTATTAAAATCACCTTTATATCTAAATCAATAGGTTCTGGTTTTAAATTAGATGTAACTAAGTATCCATACTGCTTATTTAGAGATTCTATTGATATTTTGCCTGTCTTAAGTGATCTTTTTAGACATTCCCATGAAAAAGGACTTGATAATAAATCTTTAGCATTTATTATTATAAATCCTCCATTAGCCTTGTGTAATGACCCTGGCTTTATTTCCATAAAACTAGTAGTTAATGATCCTATTTCATTTTTATAGTCTATCGATCCTGCCAAATTGTAATATGTAGGATTGTTTTCATTTATAACCTTGCCTTCCGTACACTCGCTATTATCAATTAGTAAATTAACTCCATATCTAACAAAAAACTTAGCATCACTTTTAGGACCCATTAAACCTAATAATGCCATTGGATTTTGATTATTTTCTTCTCCTGAAGTCTTAAATTTACTTATATTTTCCACAATATCATCGCATAAATCATTTATATACTCTTTAACTTTTTTACATTCTCCATATCTTTCTAGTAAATATCTCTCATAGAATCCAACTAAGCTTTTACCTACATTTTTATCTAATTCATCCAGTTTCTCTTTATATTGATCTTCACATAGCTTTATTTCATTAATATATTCTTTGCTATCTTGATTTAACTTTAAACCCTCTTCTCTTAAATCTTTTATCTGTTGAGGTGTTAAGTTCCCAATTTCTGCTTCTCCCAGCATATCACCATCTGAGTTTATGGGAACACTTATCAACCCTCTTTCTGTTACTTCAAATTTAAATCCTCTAGGTTTTGCAATTCCATTTAGCTTATCTATTATATATTGAATATTACTTTCAAGTTCCGTCATCAATAGTCTATTATGATATTCATATTCCTTAGTACTAAAAATCTTAGGTATCTCTAATTTTAACTTTTCAATAATATCTTCCATATCTTTTTTAAATAACTTACCTTGTCCACATTCAAAAGATAAAGCTATTGGTTCGTTATTGTTCTTAAAATTATAAACATATGCCCAATCTTTTATATTTTTATTATTTTGCTTAACTTTGCTTATAAGCATATTCGTATAACTATTTCTTCCTGTCCCACTACTCCCTGCAACATAAATGTTATAACCTTTTTGTTTCATATTAAGCCCAAATTCTATAGCTTTAACAGCTCTATCTTGACCAATTATATCCCTAACTGGTTCTATATCTTCTGTAGATTTGAATTCTATATTATCTAAGTCACAAGTACATTTCAATTTTTCAATATCTAATTTAAACTTATCCGAATTAAACATTCATTCACCTCATAGCATTTATTTTTACATTTAGTTTTACCTATATAACATAAATAATGTACTTTACTTATAAACAATGTTCTTCAAACTAATATTTTTAATCCACTTATATAAAATTTGTTTTGCTCATAAAACTTTTTAAACATAAAAAAAGTTATAAATAATTAGTTTATCCTAATTATTTATAACTTCTTGTTATTTTTCTACTTTTGAATTCAGTTCAATTCTATCTGGTAGTTCTTTTAAGTTAGTTTCTACTACTATGTAAGGATGTGATTCCTCTTTATTTTTATGTACAACTTCAACCTTCATTACATTTTTATCTTCTTCTTTAAACATTTTTATAGAGTTCATCTCTATTCCCTTATTTGCATCTTTACCTCTAGTCACAACTACATATATCTTGCCATCTAGTTTAACAGCTAGAGCCCTTTCTTCATCTGTGTATTTACCCATCATATCAAGAATCTTTTCTGGAATTTCATTTTTTTGGAGCATTATATAATCTACAGGTTTTGACTCATCCATAAACATTTTTGGCACAAATACAAAACCTCCTAATAGTAGAATTAAAACTATCATTCCATAGATTACGCCCCTAATATTAAATTTAACTTTCAATTAATCACCCCCCATATAAATATATGAGCTTGTTTTTAATAATAGAAGATTTTTGAAAAATAAAAAGCCGCAAATATTAGATACAATATCTAATATTTGCGGCTCAATAATCCTAAATTTATTTTTTAGCTATAGCTTCTTTTACACTCTTAACTATTTCCTTAGAAGTTAATCCATAAGCTTCTAATAATTCTTTCGGTGTTCCTGATTGTCCAAATACATCCTTAACACCAACTTTTTTAACTATAACTGGGCACTCTTCACTAACAACTTCACTAACTGCAGATCCTAGTCCACCAATTATATTATGCTCCTCAGCTGTAACTATTACTTTAGTTTCTTTAGCTGCATTTAATATTATTTCTTTATCTATTGGCTTTATAGTAGGCATATTTATAACTCTAACATTTATACCTTCTTCTTTTAATTGTTCATGTGCTATTACAGCTTCATTAACCATTATTCCGCAAGCTATTATAGTAGCGTCATTACCTTCTCTTACTACTACACCTTTACCAATTTCAAACTTGTAGTTCTCATCAAATAAAGTTGGAACTGCAGATCTACCAAGTCTAACATATACTGGTCCATTGTATTTAGCAATTTCAAATATAACTTGTTCTGTTTCAACTCCATCAGCTGGAACGATAACAGTCATATTAGGTATTGATCTCATTATAGCTATATCTTCTACACTTTGGTGAGATGCTCCATCTTCTCCTACAGTTATACCTGCATGTGTAGCACATACTTTTACATTTAACTTAGGATAACATGCAGAGTTTCTTATTATTTCAAATCCTCTTCCTGTTGCAAACATAGCAAAACTACTTGCAAAAGGTATTTTACCTGCTGCTGCTAATCCACAAGCTGCACCTATTAAGTTTTGTTCCGCTATACCCATATTGAAAAATCTATCAGGGAATGCTTTTGAAAAGTCATTTGTTTTTGTAGATTTAGATAAATCTGCATCTAAAACAACCACATTATCATTTACTTGACCTAATTTAACTAAGGCTTTTCCATATGCTTCTCTAGTTGCTATACTACTCATTATCCGAACCTCCTAATTCTTGTAATGCTTTTTCTAAATCGCTATCACTAGGTGCTGTTCCATGCCATCCAGCATTATTTTCCATAAAAGAAACACCTTTACCCTTAACAGTTTTAGCTATTATCATTGTAGGTTTCCCTACTGTTTCTTTAGCCATATCAAGAGCTGCGAATATTTGATCAAAATCATGTCCATCTATTTCAATAACGTTCCATCCAAAGCTTTTGAATTTATCCATTGCAGGACCTACATTCATAACTTTTTCAACTTCTCCGTCAATTTGTAATCCATTGTAATCTAAAAATGCTACTAAATTATCTAATTTATAGTGAGCTGCACTCATTGCTGCTTCCCAAACTATACCTTCTTGTATCTCTCCATCCCCAAGTAATGTGTATACTCTCCATGGCGCATTATCTAATTTAGATGCCATTGCCATACCACATGCTACTGAAAAACCTTGTCCTAAAGAACCTGTTGACATTTCAACTCCTGGTATTCCCTTCATATCTGGATGACCTTGTAACATTGCTCCTATTTTTCTTAATGAGTTTAATTCTGCTTTATCAAAATAACCCTTCTCAGCTAATGTAGAATATAAAACTGGAGCTGCGTGTCCTTTTGATAGTACAAATCTATCTCTATCTTCCATCTTTGGATTTCTAGAATCTACATTCATTTCATCAAAATAAAGTGATGTTAATATTTCAACTGCAGATAATGATCCTCCTGGATGTCCAGATTTAGAACTATGTATCATGGTAACTATATCTCTTCTTATATTACGTGCAATTCCATTTAATACTTTATGGTCTCTCATGTAATTACCTCCTTGTTTTGTGAGTAAAACTACTGACTCTATATTATGTACTTTGCAATTGTACCATACTAATTCCATATTATTATATCACTTTTTGCGTTTTTTTTGCTTAAAAATCCAAAAAAAATTATTGATATACTCTTTCAATACACCAATAATTTAAATTAAATTTGAAATAATCCCAAACTTATAAGCAGACTATTATTCACTTTTTCCATCATACATTCATCTAGATAACCTATTTTTTCTCTTAAACGCTTTTTATCTATAGTTCTTATTTGCTCTAAGAGAATAACGGAATCTTTATTAAGCCCATACTCATTCGAACTAATTTCAATATGAGTTGGTAATTTAGCCTTGTTAATTTGCGAAGTTATTGCCGCGACAATAACAGTTGGACTGTATTTGTTTCCTATATCATTTTGAATGATTAGAACTGGTCTTATTCCACCTTGTTCAGATCCAACTACAGGGCTTAAATCGGCATAAAATAAATGTCCGCGTTTTATATCTAAATTGTTAGAACTCACCTTGAGCTATAGTCCCTTCAAGGTTATCATCAGAAGATACCTCATTTGTCATTCCTAGCTCGGCTAAAGTTAAATTGATTTGACCCATTTCTTTATAACCCTTAATCATGGATTCTTTTAAGTCAAATTTTTTCTTTTGTGTAATGTAGAATTGAAAAGCAGCTTTTGCAAAATCTTCTCTGTTAGAGTTCTCTATCTGTACTATATGATCAACTTCAGAAATCAAAGAGTCAGGTAGAGTAAACACAATTTTCTCTTTGCTCATATTGTGCACAAAATCGCCTCCTAGGGGGTAATACTATAATCTTTATTTTACCAAATAATTATCTTTTTGTACAATTGCATTTCTTTCCATATAAACACGTTCAACTCGTCTAGAAATCATACATAAGACTTCATAATTTATTGTTCCTAAGTCTTTAGCTATTTTTTCTACACTCTGATTTTCGCTCTCAGAAAATATTATAACCTCATCGTCAATTTTTATGTCTATATCTTTATCTATTTTTATCATACATTGATCCATACATATAGTTCCTACAACATCAAACTCTAATCCTTGTATATAAGCCTTAGGATTTTTTTGCATTCTTGTAAATCCATCAGCATATCCAATAGGTACCGTAACTATTCTTTCTTTAGATTTAGTTACATATTTAAGACCATAACTTATACCTATATTCTCATCTACTTCCTTTATATGAGAAATTCTAGTTTTCAATGTCATAGCTGGTTTTAAATCAATTATATCTTTATTCACCTCATCAGAAGGATAATGTCCATAAAGTATAATTCCACATCTAACCATATTAAAATTCAAATCTTTACATTCCATAGTTGCTGCACTATTAGAAACATGTTTTATAGGAATATCAATGTCTGCAGATTGTAATTTTTCAATTACTAAGTTAAATTTATAAACTTGACCATAAGTGTATTCTTTATTTCTTTCATCAGCCGTAGCAAAATGTGTATATATGCCCTCTATAAAAATATTTTCAAGTTGATTAATTCTAATTATTTCAGTTATAGATTCATCATTTACTTGAAATCCTATCCTACTCATTCCTGTATCTATTTTTATATGAATTTTAGCTTTTTTGTTATGTTTTTTTGCGATTTTATTTGCTAAAAATGCAGTTTCATATGAAAATATAGTTAAACTGATGTCATTAATTATAGCTTCTTCTAAAGATTGATTTGGTATATATCCTAAACATAATATAGGTAATCCTATATCATTTTGTCTAAGCTCTAGACCTTCTTCAAGCCTAGATACTGCTAAATAATCTACATTTTCTCTTTCTAAAAACTTTGATATATGCACTGCCCCATGACTATATGCATTAGCCTTAACCACTCCACAAATTTTAGTATCTTCTTTTAATATTTTCTTTATATTTTTTAAATTATTACTTATATTATCTAGATTTATCTCCGCCCATGTAGGAGCTGTTATATTTATCTTCATTGTCTATCTCCTTGCTATTTCTTGTACTTAAAATCAGAATAATTGACTATAAATCTGGTATTCCCTTCCTGATCTAATATTTCTAATTTAGCAGGATAATTTTCTTTTGAGTCTATATAAAGTATCTGCTTGTTGAAATATTTAGTGTTCCCAGGTATTGATACTGTAAGCATTAAATACCCATTTTTCATTCCAATCTCTACATCTTCCCCTTGTAGATAATTCTCCACAAAATCTCCAACAAATAAATGCTGACTATCTTTTCCTACATTAGGTAAAATCAATTTATCTTCTACCTCTGGGTTAGTTACAATTATCTTATCTTGTTTGTATTCTATAGTCTTACCCTTAAGATGCTCAGGTTGTAAGGCAACTAATTTAAAGTTGCCAGGACCATTATATTCATGCAAAAAAGAGTATTTATGAGATTTTTTATTTCCTATAACTTCTATATCTGCTTTACACTTATAGTACTTCATCTTCGATATGTCATTTTGAAAGTTTTTGTATACTTCTTCTTTTGTGGACTTGCTTTTTTCACAACCTATAAATATAGTCGTAAAGCTTATAACTAAAATCAAAAATAACGTCCACTTGCGTTTCACACAATACCTCCTAATTTAAAACCTATTCTTCATACATAGATTTTATTATATCGTATCTACAAATTATTCCTTTTATTTTGTCATTTTCATCAACTACAGGAACTCTGTTTACTGATTTTTTTATCATTATGTTTGCAATATCATCAAATGTATCATTCTCATAAACTTTTATTACATCTTCAGACATTAAGTCTTTGACTTTAGTAGCTGCTATATCTTTTATATCATGTTCTATCTTTTTAAAATCATTAATACATATTAACCCCTGTAAAAATGTTATGTACTCTGGAGGATCTACGTATTTTTCTTTTTTCATTATATCTGTTTCTGAGATAATACCTACAACTTTATTATCTTTATCCACTACAGGTACTCCACCTATTTTCTCAGTTATAAGAATGTTAGCTATGTCCTGTATATTATCAGTTTCTCTTGCTACCTTTACATTAGTAGTCATTATATCTTTCGCTTTTTTAGTTTTCATCTTATCACTCCTTAACTATTACCATAGCATTAGCTACAGCATAATTTTCACTATGAGATATAGATACTTGTATTTCTAAAACATTATAATCTATGCACATTTGTCTTAAATTATTATAAGTTTTAACTATAGGCTTTCCATTTTTATCTCTCAAAACCTCTATGTCATCAAAATTAAAATTTTTAATGCCTGTTCCAAAAGCTTTACTTATGGCTTCTTTTGCAGAAAAATTTCCAGCTATAGTTTCAGACCTAAAATTTTTTGATTCAAAATACTTTATCTCTTCATCAGTGAATATTTTATTTAAAAATCTTTTTTTATTTTTTAATATGTTTTCTATTCTTTCTATTTCTACTATATCTATACCTATACCCAATATATTCATGGATACCTCCAAATTAATGTATATATTACTATTTTGTGACTTAAATTCAAATCTATTCAATTGTTTATACTAAATTTTATTTATAAATCTATTTTTATATTACTATAGAGAAATTTATTTTAATAGTTCCACAAGTATTTAAATTTAAGTGAATAGTGGTTACAAATTTACTTATTTATATAAAAATAAAAAGGCTAGAGTTAAACTCTAGCCTTTTTTCTATAGCCATTCTGCAGATTCAGTTAAAATAACAGCTTGCTCTTTTTCAACTTGAACGAATCCTCCAGATATTTTTGCTTCTTTAAATTTACCTTCTCTTTTTAGACGTAGAGTTCCATCTGATAATCCTGCAACTAAAGGTCTGTGGTTTTTTAATATACCTCTATCTCCTTCAGTAGTTCTCACTATTATCATCTCTGTTTGACCTTCATAGAAGACTTTTTCAGGAGTAACAATTTTAACCGCAAATTCGCTTGCCATTATTATCTACTCTCCTTCGCTTTTTCAACTGCCTCTTCTATACTTCCTACGAATAAGAAAGCTGATTCTGGTAAGTTATCATGCTTACCTTCTAATATTTCTTTGAAACTTCTTACAGTTTCTTTAACAGGTACATATTTACCTGGTATTCCTGTGAACTGCTCACCAACGAAGAACGGTTGAGATAAGAATCTCTCTATCTTTCTAGCTCTGTTAACAGTTATCTTATCTTCATCAGATAATTCATCCATACCAAGTATAGCTATTATATCTTGAAGTTCTTTATACTTTTGAAGTATAGATTGAACTGATACTGCTATCTCGTAATGTTCTTTACCAACTATAGCTGGGTCAAGAACTCTAGATGTAGACTCTAATGGGTCAACAGCTGGGAATATACCTAGAGAAGCTTTTTGTCTAGATAAAACTGTTTTAGCATCTAAGTGAGTGAATGTTGTAGCTGGTGCTGGGTCAGTTAAGTCATCGGCAGGTACATATACAGCCTGAACTGATGTTATAGACCCTTTATTTGTAGATGTTATTCTCTCTTGTAATCTACCCATCTCTGTTGCTAATGTTGGTTGGTATCCAACTGCTGATGGAGTACGTCCAAGAAGTGCAGAAACCTCAGATCCTGCTTGAGTGAAACGGAATATATTATCTACGAATAATAAAACGTCTTGTCCTTGTTGATCTCTGAAGTATTCAGCCATTGTAAGACCAGTTAAAGCAACTCTCATTCTTGCTCCAGGTGGCTCATTCATTTGTCCGAATACTAGAGCTGTTTTATTTATAACTCCTGTATCGCTCATCTCATGGAATAAGTCGTTACCTTCTCTTGTTCTCTCTCCAACACCTGCGAATACTGATATACCACCGTGTTGAGTAGCTATATTGTTGATAAGCTCTTGTATAAGAACTGTTTTACCAACTCCAGCTCCTCCGAATAGACCTATCTTACCACCTTTTAAGTATGGTGCTAGTAAGTCAACAACTTTTATACCAGTCTCTAATATCTCAGCTCCTGGGTTTAATTCATCGAATGCTGGTGCTTCTCTATGTATAGGGTTTTTAGGAGCATCTTTTGGAGCTTCTTTACCATCAACTGGCTCACCTAATACATTGAATATTCTTCCTAAAGTTTCTTCTCCTACAGGAACACTTATAGCAGCTCCTGTATCAACAACTTCCATACCTCTTACTAGTCCATCAGTTGAACTCATTGATATACATCTTACAGTATCATCACCAACGTGTTGTGCAACCTCTACAACTATTTTTTTATCTCCGTGCTTTATCTCTAATGCATTTAATAGATTAGGTAAGCTTTTTTCATCATTGAACTTTACGTCAACAACTGGCCCGATAACCTGAACTATTTTACCTATGTTTGCCATGTCCTAACCTCCTTATTTATTGAGCTGAAGAAGCTCCTGCAACTATCTCAGATATCTCTTGAGTAACTGCAGCTTGTCTTGCTCTATTGTATTGTAATTCTAAATTAGATATCATTTCATTTGCATTGTCTGTTGCTGATTCCATAGCTGTTCTTCTTGCAGCTTGCTCTGAAGCATAAGACTCAGCTAATCCTCCGTATATCATTCCTGATACATACTTAGGAACTATAAATCCAAGCACAGCGTCTGCAGAAGGTAAGTATTGAACTGCCGCTCCACTTTGCTTCTTCTCTTCACCTTTGTTAGCTTCTATACTTATTGGTAAAAGCTTAACTAATCTTGGCTCTTGACTTAATGCAGAAACGAACTCTGTATATATTAATTTAACTTCGTCTATGTCTCCGTTTTGATACGAATCCATTACATTTTTTGATATATTCATTATATCTTCATAGTTAGCATTTTCAACAGAAGGTATTGATCCTATTACTTCAAAGTCTCTTTTGCTAACAAATTCTTTTGCTTTTTTTCCTATAGTAATAACTTTAACGTTTTTAGAACCTTGAGTTTCAGCAGCTAATGCTTTAAATACATTTGAGTTGTATCCACCTGCAAGACCTCTATCTCCAGCTATTACTACATAACATCTATTTTTAACTTCTCTTTGTTTAAGAAATTCACTTTTAACTCCGCTCGTACTCTTAGCTATATTCTCTACAGCTTCTTTTAAAGTGTTAAAATACGCTTTAGAACTTTCAGCTTTTTCTTTAGCTCTTCTAAATTTAGAAGAAGAAACTAATTCCATTGCTTTAGTTATTTGTTTCGTATTTTCAACACTGGCAATACGAGTTTTGATTTCCTTCATTCCAGCTCCTGCCAATTGAGTTACCTCCTTTTTTTAAAAAGGATTACGCTTCTATAACAAATTTCTTTTTGAAATCGTTTATAGCGTTCGTTAATTCTTGAGCAAAGTCTTCATTTGCAAGAATTTTTTCTCCTATTTGTGGATAATTAGCATCTATAAATTCTAATAATTCTGCTTCAAATCTCTTTATGTTATTTACAGGTATATCTGCTAATAAGTTATTTGTAACTGCAAATACCATTACAACTTGATTTGAAACTTCCATTGGTTGATGTTCTCCTTGTTTAAGAACCTCAACTATTCTTTCCCCTTGAGCAAGTCTCTTCTTAGTATCTTCATCTAAGTCAGATCCAAATTGAGAGAATGCAGCAAGTTCTTTATATTGTGAGTAAAGAAGTTTTAATGGTCCTGCAACTTTTTTCATTGATTTTATTTGTGCAGATCCTCCAACCCTTGAAACTGATATACCAGGATCAACTGCAGGTCTTATTCCTGAGTAGAATAATTCTGGTACAAGGTATATTTGTCCGTCTGTTATAGATATAACGTTAGTTGGTATATAAGCAGAAACGTCTCCACCTTGAGTTTCTATTATAGGTAATGCAGTTATTGATCCTGCTCCTAATTCATCAGATAACTTAGCTGCTCTTTCAAGTAATCTTGAATGTAGGTAGAATACGTCTCCTGGGTACGCTTCACGTCCTGGTGGTCTCTTAAGTAATAATGACATCTCTCTGTATGCAACGGCATGCTTAGTTAAGTCATCATATACTATTAATACATGTTTTCCATTGAACATGAATTCTTCACCCATAGCAACACCTGCATATGGAGCTAAGAATTGAAGTGGTGCAGATTCAGATGCAGTAGCAGAAACTACTATTGTATAATCCATTGCTCCACCTTTTTCTAATGTACTAACAACTTGAGAAACAGTAGAACGTTTTTGTCCTATTGCAACATATATACATATAACATCTTTACCTTTTTGGTTAAGTATTGTATCTACACATATAGATGTTTTACCTGTTTGTCTATCTCCGATAACAAGCTCTCTTTGCCCTTTACCTATTGGTATCATGGCATCTATAGCTTTTATACCTGTTTGTAATGGCTCATGAACAGATTTTCTAGCCATTATTCCTGTAGCTTCAGATTCAACTGGTCTGAATTTAGTTGCATTTATAGGTCCTTTTCCATCAACTGGTTGACCTAATGAGTTTACAACTCTACCTATCATTTCGTCTCCAACTGGAACTTGAACTATATTACCAGTTCTTTTTACGATGTCTCCTTCTTTTATTCCAGAGTCATCTCCTAGCATAACTGCCCCAACCATTTCTTCTTCAAGGTTAAGAGCCATTCCGTATACTTTACCTGGGAACTCTAATAACTCACCAGCCATAGCTTTTTCTAATCCGTAAACACTAGCTATACCGTCCCCAACTTTTAAAACACTTCCTGTATCTGTTAACTCTACTTTATTTTCGTAATTCTTTATTTGCTCTTTTATTATAGCACTTATTTCTTCTGGTTTTAAATTCATGGGTTCACCGCCCTCCTAAGATATTACTTGAGATAGTTGTTCCTTCATCTTATCTAAACGATTTTTAACTGTTCCATCTATCTCTTCGTTTCCAAGTCTAACTAGGACTCCACCTAATACAGACTCATCTACTTCATTTTTTAAAATAACTGTTTTGTTATATTTAGTTGAAAGTTTAGCTTGAAGTCCTTCAAGTTCTTCACTTTCCATAGGAACTGCTGTTATAGCAACTCCTTCTAATATATTGTTTTTATCATTTAATAAAGCTTTAAAAGCTTCTGCTATACCAGTTATTAAAGATAATCTATCTTTATCAGCTAATATTTTCATGAAATTTAACATTTCTTTATTTAATTGAGATCCAAATACATTAGATATTAAATCTTTTTTATCGTCCTTTGAAACTATTGGAGATTTTAATATATTTGCAAACTCTTTATTTTCATTTATTATATCTACTACAGCCTTTAGCTCATTATATAGTTTTTCAGTCGACTTAGAGTCTTCTCCAACTTGGAATAAGGCTTCAGCGTATCTGCTTGCAACTATATTTATCATTGAGCTTCGCCTACCTCTTTTATAAAGTCATTTATTAGCTTTTCATGCTTAGACTTATCTAGGTCACTTTCTATAACCTTAGATGCTGCAAGTAAAGCTATTGAAGATATGTCATCCTTAACTTCATTCATAACTTTTTGTCTTTCTTGTACTATATCTTTGCTAGCTTTTTCTTTTATGCTTGTAGCTTCATTTTTAGCTGTAGATATTATTTCCTCTGATTTTTGTTCTGCTCTTACAGTTGCTTGTTTTATTATTTCTTGCCCCTGCTCTTTAGCAGAACTTAATTTTTCTTCAAATTCTTTTTTGAACTTTTCACCCTCAGATTTAGATTTCTCTCCTTGAGCTAAGTTTGTTTGAATATCTTTTTCTCTCGCTTCTATTATTCCTAAAACAGGTTTAAATAAAAGTTTCTTTAAAATAACAAACACTAAGAATGTATTTATTAATTGGAATAGTAATTCATATGTTAACCCAATTAGTGGTTTTAATTCCATCCTTATTCCTCCTTTCTACTAATCACAATTCGTAATTAGGAGATGGTTCCCCACCTCCTATTTATAATGCCTTAAACTTTAATTCTTATTATTTTATGAATGGATTAGCGAATAGAAGTATTATAGCTACAACTAAACCATATATTGCTGAAGACTCTGCAACTGCAGCTCCAAGTAACATTGTTTGAGTTATATCACCTTTAGCTTCTGGTTGATTTCCAACTGCCTCAGCAGCTTTACCTGCTGCAAATCCTTGTCCTATTCCTGCTCCTATACCTGTTGCAACTGCGATACCTGCTCCTATAGCTGAACCTGCTAATATTATAGCTGTTTCCATGATTGTTTCCTCCTTAAATTTCAATAATTTTTTTATTGTTTTTTGTTTATTTACATATCAATTACTCTGTAGCATTTGATACAAATACCATTGTAAGCATTATGAATATGAACGCTTGTAATATACCAGCAAATATATCAAAGTATAAATGTAATGGTACTGGTATTATTAATTGTCCAAAAGGTATATTTATGCCTGTTAAGCTTGTTGACACGAATCCTAAGAATTGATATAAAAGTGCCATGATAACAGATCCTCCTAATATATTACCAAATGGACGGAAACTTAATGATATAGGTTTTGCTAATTCCCCTATTATATTAAGCGGTAATAAGAATGGTATTGGCTCAAGTAACTCCTTGAACATTCCCATACCTTTTTTCTTGACACCTGCATAGTAAATCATAAAGAATGTTATTAATGCCCATGCTAATGTAGTGTCTAAATCTGTTGTAGGTGATCTAAATCCTAATAGTCCTATAAGGTTTGATACTGCGAAGAATAAGAATAAACTTCCTACATACGGAACCATAAAAGGTAATTCTTTTATAGCTGTTGGTCCCATAGTTGTTTTTACAAACTTATCAAATCCGCCTATAACAAATTCTAAAAATATTTGCACTTTACTAGTTGGAACTTTCTTTAAGTTTCTAGTTAAAAAATAAGATGCTATAGCAAGACCTGCTAATATTATCCAACTTGTTATAACTGTATCACTTAACTTGAAGTTTCCAAAATATAGTATATATTTTGCTTGACTCACAGTTACGCCTCCTTTCTTTTAAGTTTGTCTACTACTACTCTTTTGCCTAATATAGAAAACTTAGTGCTCAATAAGCCTATGGTAGTTCCAATAACACTTATATGTGGAGATTTTGCTGAAACAAATAAAACCACACCTACTATTGTCATCCTTATTATGTATCTACTAGTTGAATATATTTGAGCCTTAGTAGGAGGACACGTTACTGATTTTTGTAACGAGATAGCTAGTAATCTAAAATTTAACATAGCTATTATGCTCCCAAACAAAAGACCTGTAAGCATTTCTTTTGGAGAGTTTGATAAAAAAACAATAAGGATTGCTGCGATTAAATCAATTATGAGTATACCTTTATTTACGTCTCTTATTTGTTTTCCTAAACCATTATTCATTTAATCACTTCCTTCTTGCGTATACAATTAAGGTTTTATAAACACCACTAAATGCACCGCCTATTCCTAATAAAAGGAAAATCAATAATAAAAATGGACTTGTTCCAAATTTATCATCTAAGTACTTTCCTATAAAAGCACATCCTAAAATAGGGATTAAAATCATCAATCCTACTTGGCTTATTAAAGAAAGCATACTAAGAGCCTGTACATATTTTCTATGTTTATCTTCCATAAATATCATACCTCTTGTATCGTAATTTATTTTAAATTCTATTAATTCATTGTACGTATGTAAGATGTTTGTTTGAAACGTTGAATATTTTAATTGTAAATTATATTTCATTATTATATTTCTTTTAAATATTTTTATCAATACCTAATATTGATTTTTAAATTTCAGTTTTTTCATTTTTGTATAAATTTTGAATAATTTTTTTTTAATTATTCAAATGTATATATTATGAAATAATTTTTGTATAATTCATTTCATTTTTTAGTTTATACTTATATAATCTTCATTATACTAGTATTTATGCACATTTTTACTTTTTAAAACATTTGAAAAATTTGAACTTTTTAATTTATTTTTTGGATATAAATCCATAAAAGATATATATATATTATACCTTTTATGAAAATTTTTCTACAAATAATTACATTTTAAAAAAATATTTTAAAATATTTTTTTAAATTTAATTTTTTTATAGTATACATTGGTTATTTTAATAAGTGTTTTCCTAATATTTGATCTAATGACTCAACGGAAAAAGGCATCTATAAAACTTTATAGATACCTTGTTTAAACTTATTACTTAGTTCCAAATAATCTATCTCCAGCGTCTCCTAATCCTGGAACTATATATCCATGATCATTTAATTTCTCATCGATATTAGCTACGTATATATCAACATCTGGGTGATATTTGTGAACTTCTTCTATACCTTCTGGAGAAGCAACTAAATTAACTAATTTTATAGTTTTAGCTCCATCTCTCTTTAATACATCTATCGCTGCTACAGCAGATCCACCAGTAGCTAACATTGGATCTACTACTATCATTTCTCTTTCTTGTATATCTTGTGGGAATTTACTATAGTATTCAACTGGTTGTAAAGTTTCTGGGTCTCTGTATAAACCAACATGTCCAACTTTAGCTGCTGGAACTAAGTTTACAAGTCCATCTACCATTCCTAATCCAGCTCTTAATATAGGAACTATTCCTAATTTCTTCCCAGCTATAACTTTTGCTTTAGTTTTAACAACAGGAGTTTCTATTTCTATTTCCTCTAAAGGTAATTCTCTTGTTATTTCATATCCCATAAGCATTGTTATTTCTGTTAGAAGTTCTCTAAAATCTTTAGATCCTGTATTTTTATCCCTCATTAAAGTTAATTTGTGTTGTATTAATGGATGATCTGCAACTACTACTTTTTTCATTATGTAAGCCTCCTAATTTTTTTGTTCTATGTCATTTAACATATTTACTCTTCTTAAGTGTCTTTCACCTTCAAATTCAGTGTTTATCCACGCATCAACTATCTCAAGAGCTAACCCTTTTCCAATTACTCTCTCGCCTAAAGAAAGCATGTTTGCATTATTATGTGCTTTTGACATTTTAGCTGAAAATGTATCTGAAACAACAGCACATCTAATACCTTTAACTTTGTTAGCTGCTAATGAGATTCCTATACCTGTCCCGCAACATAATATCCCATAGTCTACGTCCTTGCTAACAACCGCTTTGGCAACCTTTTCTCCATATATAGGATAATCAACTGAATCTACTCCATTTTCAGTTCCAAAGTCTACACATTCAATTCCTTTTGATTGTAAGTGTTTTTTTATTTCTTCTTTTAAATTGTATCCACCGTGATCGCTACCTAAACCTATCTTCATAGTCCAATACCTCCAATACTTTTGTATACATAGATTTATACTTAATTTTATATTATACTAAACTTTAAGTATTTTTGCATCCTTTATACATAATTATTTCATATATTTTTTGGACTTTATTATTTATAATTCTATAATTTTATACCCAGCTGACTTCATTAATCTATTCATTATAGCTCTACCAACTCCCTGATTAGAAAAAGCTTCAGAATATATTATATCCATTTCTTTTTTATCCATTTCTATTAATGCATTAAAAAGGTTACTTCCAACTTCTTCTAAGTTGTCTCCAAGACCTATCACTTCACCTTTATAATTTTCTTTATTTTTATTAAGACACATAACACCACATCTTAATCCTTTTTCTTCATTTTCGTCTATTAAAGAATTTATTTTATTAATTACTTTTGAGTCTTCTCCACTTACTATAAAAACATCTCCATTTGGTGAATAGTGTGTATATTTCATTCCTGGTGCTTTAGCTTTTTTTACATCTGCTTTACCTTCAATAGATGGATCTATAAGGACTTCTCCTATTAAAAGTTCCATTTGCTCTTTAGTAACACTTCCAGGTCTTAATATCATAGGCTTTTCAGATGTCATATCTACAACAGTAGATTCAAGTCCAAAATCGCAATCTCCTGCAACTATAATTCCATTTACCCTTCCGTTCATTTCGTCGCATACATGCTGTCCCTTTGTTGGAGATGGTCTACCTGATATATTAGCTGATGGAGCAGCTATAGGTACTCCTGATTGTCTTATAATTTCTCTGGCAATAGGATTCGAAGGCATTCTTATAGCTACTGTATCTAACCCACCACTAGTTCTTTGTGGAACTATTTCTTTTTTCTTAAAAATCATAGTAAGTGGCCCTGGCCAAAATTCATCCATTAATTTTTTAGCTTTTTCATTTATATCAGTAGCCAATTTATTTATCTCATCTTTTTCGCATATATGTACTATTAAAGGGTTATCACTAGGTCGTCCTTTTGCTTCATATATTTTTTTTACAGCATCTTCATCTAAAGCATTTGCACCTAACCCATAAACTGTTTCTGTAGGAAAAATAACTGTATTTCCTTCAGATAATAATTTTGCATGCTTTCTTATTTCTTCTATATCTATATTTAATTCATCGATTTTACTTATTTTTGTATTTATCATTAGTATACCTTCCTTCATATTTAGTTTATATATAGCTGACTACTAAAATTCCAATCAAAAAACCTATTATAGAATACATAGATTTCGCTGATGGAAATATTTCTTCTAAAACTACATACATCATAGTTCCTGCTGCTATAGCTAAGAACCCCCCTATTAAAGAAGTACACATACCTGCGAAATATGCGCCAAAAAAACTACCTATACCCATAGGAATTCCTGCTATTAATGTTAATAATACAACTTTAAACGTGCTCATTTTACTCCCAGCTAAACTAAGCGCCATTGCTAAACCTTCTGGTATGTTATGAATACCTATTACAATTGCTAAGGTAATTCCTAGGTTTTCAGTTGATATAAATGAAGATCCTATCGCTAAACCTTCCGGTAAGTTATGTAAAAGTATACTTAAAAATATTAAATACCCTGATTTAAGATCCGATTCTACTTCTAGTTTATTTTTTATTAACATAGTAAGTAAAGCTCCAGCAAATACAAACAAACTTGTATAAATAACTCCTATTTGGTTCATGGATTCTTTAAGAAGATCAAATACCACAACAGCTAGCATTACGCCTCCAGATATTCCCATAAAAAAACTTATATATCTTTTTACATTTTTTCTAAAAACAGTGGATATAATGCCTCCGATTCCTGTCCCTATAACTCCAGATATTAATCCAATCAATGTTATTCGAAACAATTCTTGTTACCCCCTAGTATTATTTAACTTGCTCTAAATTTTATGTAATATAAATTGCTATTATTACAATACTAGATAATAACTCTTTTTACTTGCAAAAAATCCCTATTCAAAATAGGGATTTTTTTATATTAAAACTATATAGACATCATTTTTTCAGTTTGATCTACAGTTATTAATGCATCTATCATTTCATTTAAATCTCCATCTAAGAATGCATCTAATTTGTATAAAGTTAAGTTTATTCTATGATCACTTACTCTTCCTTGAGGGAAGTTGTAAGTTCTTATTCTTTCAGATCTGTCCCCTGTTCCAACCTGACTTTTTCTTTCTGCAGCTATATCTTTATGTTGTGCAGCAACTGCTTTATCATATAATCTAGCTTTTAATATTTTTAAAGCTTGTTCTTTATTCTTTAATTGAGATTTTCCATCTTGGCAAGATACTACTTCTCCTGTAGGTATATGTGTAACCCTTACTGCAGAGTCTGTAGTATTAACACTTTGCCCTCCATTTCCTGAAGAACGGAAAACATCTATTCTTAAGTCATTTGGATTTATTTCTACTTCAACGTCTTCTACCTCTGGTAAAACTGCAACAGTTGCTGTTGATGTATGTATTCTTCCTCCTGATTCAGTAGATGGTATTCTTTGAACCCTATGAACTCCTGATTCGTATTTAAGAACAGAGTATGCTCCATTACCTTTTATCATGAAAGATACTTCTTTATATCCCCCAACACCAGTATCACTAGCACTTAATAACTCAATTTTCCATTTTCTTCTTTCTGCATATCTGCAGTACATTCTAAATAAGTCCCCAGCAAATAGAGCTGCTTCATCTCCTCCAGCTCCACCTCTGATTTCAACTATAACGTTTTTGTCATCATTAGGGTCCTTTGGTAATAATAGTATTTTTAATTCTTCCTCTATAGGCTCAACTTTTTCTTCCATTTCAGATAGTTCCATTTTAGCTAATTCTCTTAGTTCTTCATCTGATTCCTCTTGTAAGATAGTTTTAGAATCAGCTATAGCGTTCATTACATCTTTATATTCTCTAAATTTCATTACAATTGGCTCTACTTCAGCATGTTCTTTTATAAATTTCTGCCATACTTTTTGGTCATTTATTATTTCCGGGTCTGCTATTTTTTCACTTAGTTCTTTATATTTATCTTCTAGTACTTCTAATTTGTTTAGCATACTTTTCACCTCTTTAATTGTAAAATATCAATAGTTGATTATATCATAGTTTATAACCTATAACAACTCTATCGATTCCTTGCAAGTCTTTCTTTGTATATATTTTAGAGTAACCATTATCCTTCATAATATCACATACATCTTTAGCTTGATCATGGCCAACTTCAAAAGCTAATATTCCTCCGTCCTTTAAATAACAAACAGATTCTTTAGTTATTGACCTATAAAAATCTAACCCATCTTCTCCACCTTCAAGCGCTATATATGGTTCATAATCTTTAACCTGAGTATGAAGTGTCTCTATATCTTTTTTTCTTATATACGGAGGATTAGAAACTATTAAATCTAACTTTAAGTTTTTATCTTTAATTCCACTGAATAAATTAGATTCTATAAAATCAATTTTACTGTCAACCTCATTGCTTACAGCATTCTTTTTACCTATACTCAAAGCTTTTTCAGATATATCTAGTGAATATACATGGCTGTTATCTATATACTTTGCTAAGCTTACAGATATAGCCCCTGATCCAGTTCCAATATCAACGATGTCCAACATTTCCATACCCTTAGTAAGTTCTATTATTTCCTCAACTAACGGTTCTGTATCTGGTCTAGGAATTAAAACTCCTTCTTCTACAAAAAAATCTAATCCCATAAATTCTCTATTATTAACTATATATGCAATAGGTCTTCCATCTAATCTTTCCTTAATCATTCTATTAAACTCTTCTATTTGTTCATCTGAAAGTTTTTTATTCAAGTTTAATTGAATATACAGCCTATCAACATCTCCTAGTACCTTTTGTACTATTATTTCTGTATCTAATTTGGGAGTATCACTGATGCTTGATAACTCCTCCATATATTTAATTAAAATTTCTCTTATTGTCATAGAATTCTCCTTTTTTACTTTATGACAGAATCTAATGCTTTTAATGCAACTTCAAGTTGTTTATCATCCGGTTCCTTAGTTGTAAGTTTTTGTAACATCATTCCTGGATAAGCTACAATTCTCGTCAAAATGTTATTATATTTCCCAAGCAATTTTATTATTTCATATGATATTCCCGCAACTATAGGAACACATACAATTCTCATAATAATTCTTATAATTGGGTTAGGCCACCCAAAAAAAGAAAAAAGTATTATTGAAGTGAACATTACTATAAATAAAAAATTAGTTCCGCATCTTGGATGTTGTGTCTTAAACTTCCTTGCGTTTTCAACAGTTAAATCTAGATCATTTTCATAACAATAAATAGCTTTATGCTCAGCTCCATGATACTCAAACACTCTTTTAATATCTTTATTCATAGATATTAATAGTATATAAACAAATAAAATACATATTCTGGTAAATCCTTCTATTAAGTTCAATATTAAATCACTATTTATAAATCTTGAAAATAATCCACCTATCATTGTGGGTGTTACTACAAATAATAACATTGCAAAAAACAATCCTATTATCAGGGAAATTATTATTATCACATCATTTGCCTTATCTTTAAATAGTTTATTTATGAATTTATCAAAAGTTGATTCTTCTTCATCATCATCTAAAAAAAATTCAGATGAAAAGTTCATACTATTTATTCCTTCAATCATAGTCTCTATTAATATAAAAGCGCCTCTTAAAAATGGAATCTTATCTATATTCTTATCAGATATCCAACTTTTTATATTTCTTTTTCTAATTATAATTTCTCCATCATTTTTTCTGACAGCTATGGCTCTCTTGTTTTTAGATTGCATCATAACCCCTTCTATTACAGCTTGTCCACCTACCGGTTGTTTTTTCATATATTCACCTCTACTCCTAAACTATATATATAATATTACTATATTAGGCAAAGAAAAAACACCTAAAAGGTGTTTGTTATTTATAAATTTATTTTTCAACTACATGACATTTTCTACATCTAGCTTCATAACTTTCTACAGCTCCAACTTGTATTATCGGTTCATCATACTTAGCTGGTTTACCATTTATAAGTCTTTGAGATCTAGTTGCTGGTTGTCCACAAACTGAACATATAGCTTGAATTTTATCTACAAATTCAGCTACAGCCAATAATTTAGGCGTAGGTCCAAAAGGCTCGCCTTTAAAATCCATATCTAATCCAGCTGCAATAACTCTTATCCCTTTATCTGCTAACTTTATAGCCATATCAACTACTTCATTATCAAAGAATTGAACCTCATCTATCCCAACTACTTGAGTATCTTCATTTATATATTTTTCCATTTCCGAAGAATCCTTTATAGGAATAGCATTTATTGCATATCCGCTGTGAGATACTACATCTTCTTTACTATATCTATCATCAATAAGAGGTTTAAAAACAACTACGTTTTGTTTTGCAATCTTAGCTCTTTTTAATCTTCTTATCAATTCTTCACTTTTACCACTGTACATAGGACCTATGACAATTTCTATATATCCATGATTTACCGGTCTATACATACTTAATCCTCCTATATAAATAAAATAGGAGTTGGCAAGCCAACTCCGTATTTACTATTAGTCGATTTTGAATCTCTTCTTGAACTTGTCTATTCTTCCACCAGCTTCTATATTCTTTTGCTTTCCAGTATAGAAAGGATGGCATTCTGAACATATCTCAACTTTTATTTCGTCTTTAGTTGATCCAGCAACGAATGTGTTTCCACAAGCGCAACGTACTTCAACTTCTTGGTATTTTGGTTGTATATCTTTTTGCATATTTGTCACCTCTTCTCCTTACTTTTCGAAATTAATTATATTAACTTTTCGTTTTTCATTATTCAACTACACCATTATAACATAAGATTATTTAGGGTACAAGAGTTTTCTAATTAGTTTAAAGTCTCTTTTATATACTTTATAAACGAATTATTATCCTTTGTTCTCTTAAGTAATTCTAGTACTTTATCAGTTACTTCATATACAGAATTACTGCTCATCTCTTTTCTAAGTTTCCAAAGTGCAGCTTTCTCTTCTTCTGTTAATAATAAATCTTCTCTTCTTGTTCCTGATTTATATATATCAACAGCAGGGAACACTCTCTTCTCAGCTAATTTTCTATCTAAGTGTAATTCCATATTTCCAGTTCCTTTGAACTCTTCAAATATAACATCATCCATTCTAGATCCTGTTTCAACTAATGCTGTAGCTAAAATAGTTAAAGATCCACCTTGTCTAATGTTTCTTGCAGCTCCAAAGAATTTTTTAGGCCCATGAAGAGCTCCAGGATCTAACCCTCCTGATAACGTTCTTCCAGTTGGCGATATACTTAAGTTATAAGCTCTTGCAAGTCTTGTAATACTATCTAATAATATAACAACATCTTTTCCGTGCTCAACTAATCTTTGTGCTCTATTTAGAACCATCTCAGCAACTTTAACATGGTGACTTGACACCTGATCAAAAGTTGAGTAAATAACATCTGCATCTATAGATTCTTGCATATCCGTTACTTCTTCTGGTCTTTCATCTATAAGAAGAACTATTAACTCCACATCTGGATGATTTTTAACTATACTATTGGCTACACTTTTTAAAAGGATAGTTTTACCAGCTTTAGGTGGCGCTACTATTAATCCCCTTTGACCTTTACCAATAGGAGAAATTAAATCTATTAGCCTTGTAGATATTTCATTTTGATACTTCTCTAATGTAAGTCTTTCTTCCGGGTATATCGGTGTAAGAGTTTCAAAAGCTCTTCTTTTTGTAGCTGTCTCAGGATGTTCATCATTTATTTTTTGAACATATAATAATGCTCTAAATTTTTCTCCACTTTTTGGATGTCTTGTTATACCCTTAACTTTATCCCCTGTTTTCATATTGAATCTTCTAATTTGCGATGGTGAAACATATACATCATGTTCTGTAGATAAATAGTTAGGCCCTCTTAAAAATCCAAATCCATCTGGTAGTATTTCTAAAACACCCATTACCTCATCATCTTTAGATGTATTAAACTCATCAACAATCTTAGCTTCATCAACTTCTTTAACATTATATGAATTATTGTATGAATTTCTATTGTGATTTTGATTGTATCTTTGAGTCCTATTTTCATAAACCTTAGTTTCTTGCTTATTCACACTTTGTTTTTGTTCACTTTTAATTTCTTTTTTTTCGGTTTCTTTTTTCTCGATTTCTTTATTATTATCTATCATGTCCTTATTTTTATACTCATTTATTATTTGTATTAACTCATTCTTTTTATACTTACTTATAGACTTAATCTCTAATTTCTTTGCTAATTCTTTTAGTTGAACTAGAGTCATGTCATCTAAATTATCCAAAGTCATATCTTTCGTATTCAAAAAAGTCCTCCTATCCCATAATTACATTACAATTTTATTCGGAAATTAAAGGCGTGCAAATGAGAAGCTACCATTATTATAGCAAACAGTTAAACTTAATACTATCACTATTTATACATTATGGTCAACAAATAAAAAAATAAAACTATTCAAACAAAATAGTTTTATTTTTTACGCCTTTTATATACTATATTTACCCATTAAATCAGTTAATATATCATTTTTATCAACCGAATGTATTGCATCGACAAATCTTATAGTTCCTGTTTTCGCTCTCATAACAACAGAATTTGTTGTTATTCTATTATTACCTAAACTAACTACACCTTTTAATAAATCTCCATCCGTTATTCCTGTTGCTGCAAAGAATAGTTCATCACCTTGAGCTAAGTCTTCTAATGATAATACTTTCGATATATCTTCGTCTGTTAACCCCATTTCATGGCATCTAATTCTTTCTTGCTCACTTAGTGGATAAATCTGAGCTTGCATATCTCCGCCCATACACTTAATTGCTGCCGCTGTTATAACACCTTCTGGTCCACCGCCAATTCCCATAAGCATATCTATTCCTGTATCTTCAAAGCAAGTTGCAATACCTGCTGCTACATCTCCATCTCCGAACATTTTTATTCTTGTACCTAATTTTCTAGCTGCTTCAAATATATAATCATGTCTTTCTCTATCCTGTACTATTATAGTCATTTCTGTTGTCTTTTTATTTAAAGCTTTTGCTACATTTTTTATATTCTCTTCAACACTTGCGTTTAAATCTATACATCCCTTTGCCTTAGGACCAACAATTATCTTTTTCATATAAGTGTCAGGAGCTTTAAGTAAGCTTCCTTTTTTTCCCATAGCTATTACAGATATAACATTAGGTAGTCCTTTAGCTATTAGTGTAGTTCCATCCAAAGGGTCTACTGCTATATCAACTTTCATGCTATCCTCTGTTGCCATACCAACCTTTTCACCAATATATAACATAGGAGCCTCATCCAACTCTCCTTCTCCTATTACAACTTCACCATCGACCTTAACTGTTTCAAAAGCTCTTCTCATAGCCTCAACTGCTGCTCCGTCAGCTCCATTTTTATCTCCTCTACCCATAAACTGCGATGAGACTAAAGCTGCTGCTTCCGTTACTCTAACTAACTCTAATGCTAAATTTCTATCCATAAAATTCATCTCCCTTAGTTCGTTAATCTCTCTTCAAATTATATATCACATTTAATAAATAGTAAACATTTATAAATGTTAAATAAGGGTTTTAGTATGTTATATAGTTATAAAAAGACATAAAAAAAGCGATAATTTAAAAATTATCGCCTTTTTATTAGTTCTTAGGTACAGTTTCCCAGTCTTTTAAGAATTTTTCTATACCTATATCCGTCATAGGATGTCCTAACATTTGTTTAAAAACTTTGTAAGGAACAGTTGATATATCAGCACCTGCCTTAGCTGAAGTTAAAACATGTTGAGGATGTCTTATACTAGCTGATATTATTTCAGTTTCTATACCATGTATGCTAAATATTTCAGCAACTTCTTCTATTAACATTATTCCTTCTTGACCTATATCATCTAATCTACCAACAAAAGGACTTACATAAGAAGCACCTGCTTTAGCTGCTAATAATGCTTGGTTTGATGAGAATATTAAAGTTACATTAGTTTTTATTCCTTTTTTGTGTAAAGCTGATACAGCTTTTAATCCTTCTGCACACATAGGTATCTTTATTACTATATTTTCATGAATTTTACTTAACTCTTCGCCTTCTTTTATCATTCCTTCGCTATCCATTGAGATAACTTCTGCAGATATTGGTCCATCTACAATTTGAGTTATTTCCTTAACTACATTTTCAAAAACTCTTCCTTCTTTAGCTATTAATGAAGGGTTAGTTGTAACACCTTCTATAACTCCCCAAGAGTTTATTTCTTTTATTTCATCTACATTTGCAGTATCTATAAATAGTTTCATGTTTTACCTCCTTATATTTACAATCCTGTAAGTAAGATTAATACCTTTGAATATCCTTTTGATCTTTAGTTTTTACAAAGTTATTACCTTATCAATTTTAAACATTATGTATTACTTATAAATTAACCTAAACTAAAAGTTTAAAAAGTCCTTAAATTACAAGGACTTTTTAATATATTCTACCACTATTTCTCAATTACTTCTATCCTTAATTTATTAAGAGCTTTTCTAACTCTGATACTAAAGAATTAAATTTTTCAGTAGTTTGTTCTATAGGTTTAGTACTGTAAAGATTTATACCACTCTCTTTCAATAGCTCTATCGGATAGTTAGAGCCTCCTTTTTTAAGGAATGATAAATAATTTTCAGGCCCATTTTTAATTATATCTTGAGAAAATGCAATTCCCGCGCTACATCCTGTAGCATATTTATAAACATAGAAACTATTGTAAAAATGTGGTATTTTTGACCAACCAACTTTAGACAATTGGTCTACTCCAAAATCTTTACCATAATATTTTTGTAAAAGTTCTCCCCATATATCATTTAGTACTAATACATTTACAACTTCTCCACTTTCAACCTTTTGATGAACTTTGTACTCAAATTCCGCATACATGGTTTGTACAAACAAAGTATTCTTTATTAAATCTAAATACTGAGTTATATAATAAGCTTTTTCATCTTTATTTTGAGTATTTTTTATTAACATTTCATATAACATAGCTTCATTAGTTATAGATGCTACTTCATGAGTAAAAATACTAGGTTTTGAATTTAAATAATTTTGATTCTTTGAACTCATATACCCATACACAGCATGTCCTAATTCATGAGATAAAGTAGATACAGAATCTAAATTTCCGCTATAATTCATTAAAACATACGGGTGACTATCATATACAGATAAACAATATGCTCCACTTACTTTATTATCATTAGAATATACATCCACCCATCGTTCATTGAAAGCTTTATAAAGTATATCTCCATATTCTTTACCTAAGGGATTCAACGATGCATATACAATACTTTGTGCTTTTTCATATGGAATATACTCATCTACTGGGTTTATAATTGGAGCATGCATATCATATGAGTAAACTTTATCTAAGTTCAATACTTTTTTTCTTAAACCTATATATTTATGCAAACTTCCTAAATTATTATCAACCGTATTTATAAGTTCATCATAAACTTTAGGATCTATATCATCACCTGACATATACATATCTCTTGAATTTTTATAACCTCTAGTATTTGAGTAAAAAATATTTTTCTTAACTTGTCCTATAAATAATCCTGATAACATATTTATATTATCATTGTACTGTAGAGATTCATTTTCATAAGCTTTTTTTCTTTCTTCTCGATTAGAACTTTCTAGTGCTAATGAATATTGCGATGGATTTAAGTTTGATTTTTTATCCATATTCATAAAAAGATCATATACTTCTTTAGGTAAAGAAGCTATATCACTTATATTACTCAAAATTTCTTCTTCCTTAGAATTTAGATAATGCTTTTTGTTCCTTCTGATATCATTTAAATACATACTATACTTACTTGATATTTTTTCATTTTTCATTATATCTTTAAAATCTTTATTTGATAGTTTTAAAATTTCTAATTCTAAATTAGAACAAATAAAACTATATTCTTTATATACTTTATTCAAACTTTCATTCATATTTAAATAGTCATAAGATTTATTGTTAATATCGCTATTTAAAGATACATATGCACTTAATTTTTCTAATTCTGAATCTAACTCTTCTTTTATATTTAA
Source organism: Paraclostridium sp. MRS3W1 (assembly GCF_032465715.1). Taxonomy (NCBI): domain Bacteria; kingdom Bacillati; phylum Bacillota; class Clostridia; order Peptostreptococcales; family Peptostreptococcaceae; genus Paraclostridium; species Paraclostridium sp. MRS3W1. Next base: position 31,335 of record NZ_JAWDJM010000161.1, read on the forward strand.
TGCATATAGTAAATGTTTTTGAGATTTGGTTACTTTTCCAACATAATTTTCTAACTCTTTAATTTCTTTACTAAATTTACTTAGATTTTTTTTCCAATCACTATTACTTTTATATAATTTAGATATATCCCAAGTAGTAAATTTTGTTGGTTTTTTTTCTTCTTCTTTTTTATCATTTTTAGAAGGTTCTTTTTTATTAGTATCATTTATCATTTCAAGTGCTTTTTCACTAAAAGCTTCACTGTTTCCATTTATATCTCGTTTCAATAAAATAGATGCAAATAATATAACTGCAATGACTATAGTTATTACTCTATACATATTTTTCCCCATAAAAAGCCATCCTTTCACTAAGATTATTAGTATTAGGATGTCTTTTTGAATTTATATTATTCAGTTTTTGGAAAATAAGTATTTTGAAAATTATCCACATAATTATCAACATATTCACATGTTTAAAATGTTAATTTTTCAACATATTTTATACAAATTTTTTCGTATTTATACATTTTATCGTGTTATTATCCACATATTATGCATAGTTATTAACATTTTTTATATTTTTTTGTTGATATTTATTTATTTTTAAATTACTGTTTTCTAGTTAAAATTGTTAGAATTATTTTTAAATTTATACATATTTTGTCGAATATTGTAATTTCAACATATTCACAGCTTTAAACGCTATATATATATCCACATTTTATCCACATTTTATTAACATTTTGTGTATAACTTGTGGATTTATAGATTTAATGTTTAAATACTTTACTCACAAGTACCGTCATATCATCATGAATATTATTATTTTGTATATCCAGAGCTCTATTTAAAATCTCATTTGAAATTTCTTTTGGATTAGTTGTCTCTAATCCTTTTAAAAAATATATAAGCCAATTGTCACCTAAGTTTTTGTTTTTTCCAGCATCAACAATTCCATCAGAAACCATAATTATATAATCTCCATCCTTTAATTTTCTGCTATCTCTGTCTATATTTATATCTGATAGTATTCCTACTGGCAACGAAGCACTAGATATAAGCTCTATTTCTCCATTACTCCTTTTTATATAAGTTGAACAAGCTCCCATTTTAATAGTATTTAATACTCCTTTATTTAAATCAACAATTCCTAAGTCTAATGTTGAAAACATCTCATCTGATGATTTAAGCATCAATATATTATTTATAGTGTCGATTATTATTTCTTCATCTATGTTAGAGTCCATCATGTTTTCTAGTATATCTATAGTTACAGATGATTCTTCATATGCCTTTCTTCCTTTACCCATTCCATCACTTATAGCTATCATATATTTACCATCTGATACTTCCATATAAGTGTAATTATCTCCTGAAATTATATATCCATCTTTAGACATATTCGAAACTTCTGTTGCAATTTTAAATTCTTGCCTTTTAGTTAATTTTATTTTACATTGTCCTCCTGTACAGGTACATCCAACTTTCCTTGCAACTAACTCTTCTCCTAAAACATTAGATATAATATTAGTTATTTTTCTTTCACATAATTTATTATCACTGCAAGCTTCTTTTTCTATCAAGACTTCAAAATCATTGCTATCTGTAGATATATAATTAAGTTTTTTCACACTTATATTATTTCTATCTAATTCAACAAGTAAATTTTTTTCCATCTCCATATCGAATGTTATATCTTTGTCTAATTCTTTAGCCATACTTTCAATTGATTTAGACATATATCTTATTTGATTTGCTACTAATTTCCTATTTTCAGAGAATTTTTGCTCCCAACTATAGTCTAATGCAAACATCTTATAATAATAATTAGATGCCTTAACAATACTTTCAGGCTTTATACAATCCTTTTTAAAATCAATAGGTATATTTTCTAAATAAATTTCACCACTGTCCTCTAGCTCTTCTAATATCCTATTCAGCATTGTATAAGTATAATTAAATTTAGAATCCCAGCATCTTCTTCTCATTCCACAATTTTTACACTCATCATTATGTACCATATCTATTATGTGTGCGATATCTTTTTGATCTAATATTTTTTCCTTTTCTCTGACTCTATCAAAAGTATTTGCTAAGTCTGAATAAGTTTTATACATCCCTCTTAATCTATTATTAGTTATTTCTCTATTCCTAGCTAAATAATCTTCAACTCCATCTTTAAGCCCACCATTACCTTTTATAGTTTTTTCTATTCCTTTTATTACCTTATCAGGAATAAGTATTACTAATACACTGGCTATTAAAATATCTCTTACTTCCATAATATTAGATCCTATTCCAGAGGTGTAAATATAAATCAAACTCCAACCTACTATATATCCCGCGATACTTAAATACTTGTTAACTTTATTAAATCCACCTGAAATAAGTCCTGCAAATGCATAAATACCCATATACATACTAGATACAAGATTATTTATGAAATAAACCAACCCAATTATAACTCCACTAGATGCACCTAGTGCTGCACCACCTGTAATAGATAATATTAATATAGTCATTGTTGTTAAAACATTTCTAATAGATATACCGAGCAAAGATACTTCCCCTATTCCCATTATGCTAAATATTACAATGATTGTTAAAGCTACTATTTCTTCATTAGAAGTTACAGTCCTTGAAGCCCTTTTATTTATAACAGCTACTCCATAAGAAAAAATATACGTTCCAACAAACATTAGAATACATTCAACTAAAGCTATACTTAAATTATATACGTAACTACCAAATATAAGAGCTTGTCCAATAGATATAGGAATCATTATTAAGGTTCCTATAATCGATATCTTATTTATCGATTTTATATTTTTAATATGACTAGAAACAATTTGAATAATAATTATACAAATTGAGTATTTTATAATATTAGGTACTTGATTAAACGATAATACCGTACCTGCTAAAGTAGCTATAAATACAGGAAATTTATACTTATCTATAATAGATACACATAAGAAAAAAGCTACCCCTAATGGGGCTATATTATCCACAACCATAGCTCTACTAAGTAAAAATCCAAATAAACATAAAACAAGTGTATTTGTATCTAAAAAATTAACTTGTCCTATATTTTTAAAAACTAAATTTCTTTTATTAACCGCTATACTTCTTTCCATAAAAAAACCTCCCCCTGTTATTTTCATACTGAAATTGTAACAAATGGGAGATATCTTTTTTGTCATAATAGGTAGCTAATACATTATAATATTAAGACATTTTTTTTGCATTTTGACATAATAACCCTTCCAAATTATCGTATTCACTTACTATAATTTTTTCTTTTTCTAAGTTTTTCATTATTAAATTTAAAATTGCTACACCAGCTGTTATAATATCCGCTCTTTTTGGTTGTAGCCCTTTTAAGTTTTTCTTATCATTTAATGTCATCTTTTTTAAATTTTGTAAAATATTATCTAAATCTTTTTTGCATATTTCACTTTCATGGATTTTTTCCATCGAGTATGTTTCTAATTCCTGATTCATAGCTGAAACAGAAGTTATTGTACCTCCGATACCAACTACAGATTTTATATTTTCTTTTTTTAATTTATTAAGAGTTTCATTTATAGTTTCAAATATAAATTTTTCCATATTTTCAAATTCTAATTCACATATAGGATCCTGCTTTAAAAATTTCTCAGTCATTCTTAAAGCTCCAACGTTTTCACTTTTACAGAATTCGATCCCTTCAAAACCTCCTAAAATAAATTCTGTAGAACCTCCTCCTATATCTATAGCTAATATGCCTTCTTTATCTTCTAGACCCTGTAAAACCCCTGCAAAGCCTAAATTAGACTCTTTTTCTCCACTTATTATATCTACATCTATATTTAATTCTTTTTTTGCTCTATTCACAAAATCCAATTTATTTTTGCTGTCTCTTAATGCCGATGTCCCTATACAGTATAATTCTTTACAGCCTTTAGATTTTGCTAAAACCGAAAACTCCTTTAAAGCTTCAATATTTCTTTCTATAGCTTCTTTTGATATATACCCTTCACTGTCTACACCTTGTCCAATTCTAGTCGTGTTTACAAACTTTTCTCTATTTAAAAGTTTACCATCTATATAATCTGCAACTAACAATCTCATAGAATTTGTTCCTATATCTATAGCTCCTAATTTCAATTAAATAACCTCCTATTAATGTAATTTAAAAAATGTAGATATAAATAGAGGAAGTATTTAATTACTTCCTCTATTTATATCTACATATATTATTTCATCTGGCTTTACCATTTTCAATCTATTTCTAGCTATGTCCTCTACATATTTATCATCATCTAAGCTTTTCTTGGATTCTTTTAATCCTTTAATCTCTTTTTCTGTGTTTTTTATTTCTTTTTTCAAAGAAGCAATTTCATTGTTATATTTAACAGATTTAAAAATTTGAGTCGTAAACCCACCTATAAGTGACATTACTAAAAAAGATAAAAACATTCCAACAATTAGATATTGACCTAAAAATTTTTTTCTTTTGTTCATAATCTCTCTCCTTACGATTTAACTTTTACTCTTTTTAATTTACCTACCTTACATTTCATGAACATCGCCATTCTTAAAATTAAATTAGGTATATAAAATATAGTATCAAATAATAAGTGTATTGAGTAGATTATAACGTAATACAAATTAACCGAAATCTTGCACGTACATACTAAAATTCGTCTTATAGTGTTAATAACAAATCCTATTGATTTATTTAATACTTTTAGTATGAATTTACTGATAGTATTATAATAAATAATAAATCCTATAAATAAAGCAATGAAATGATAATATCTTAAATCAAAGGATTCTATAACATTTATAGTCACAAAAACAAGCAAAGTCACAATTATCCAAAATAATACATCATAAAAAAACGAGAAAATTTTTATTATATTAAAGTTTTGTTTAAAAGCCCTGTATAGATCAAATAAAACCCCTATAAATATTCCACCATATATCGTTGCAAAAAATGCTCCGAGGTCCTGAGTGAATGGTATCATTATTTAAATAACTTCTTAAAGAAATTTTCTTGAGGTTCCTTAGCTTTACTGTAATTTATTCCATTTATAGTCCCTGTCACAGTAATAACTTTTTCGTCTATACTAAGCTTACTCATGTCTAAATTTTCTCCATCTACAATCATATCTCCAGATGTAGTTCTTATTTCTACTTTTTTATCATTGAAAGAGTATATATGCTCTACTCCAGAAATAGTTAAACTTGATCGATTGTTTAAGCTTATACTATGTTCCATAATATCCCTCCATATTAAATCTTTATAATTAACCTAATATAAATATACGAGGGATATTTAAAATTTATTCTATTATCTCAAACATTTCTTTAGCATCATTTTTTAATACATGCTCTTTTATTTCTTTTATTTCAAATTTCATTAGTTTTTCACCAAATTGAATTTCAAGAATATCTCCTATATTAACTTCTGATGATGATTTAGCTAACTTACCGTTTATAGTAACTATCCCTTTATCACAAGCCTCTTTAGCCACTGTTCTTCTTTTTATTATTCTTGAAACCTTTAAAAATTTATCTAATCTCATCTATGAAAACCTCCTTATATAGAAAAAGTGTGGAAAATCCACACTTTTAAATATAAATAAAATTATCCATTTATTATATCTTTTAATCCCTTTCCAGCTTTGAAAACTGGTGCCTTAGAAGCTGGTATATCTATAACTTCTTCTGGGTTTCTTGGGTTTCTTCCTTGTCTTGCTGCTCTTTCTCTAGTTTCGAAAGTTCCAAATCCTACTAATTGAACTTTTTCTCCTGATACTAATGCTTCTTCAACTGATTTCATGAAAGCATTTAATGCTGCTTCTGCTTCCTTCTTTGTTAATTCACTCTTTTCTGCCATTTTTGCTACTAATTCAGCTTTATTCACGTTACTTACCTCCTAAAAGTTTATATTATAGAATTTTATAATCAATATTAGATAAAATTCTAGATTTTTAACAAAATACCTTCTGCTTACTAAATTTTTTTAGATTCATTCCAAATTTCATCCATCTCTGCTAATGACATATCTTCTAATTGTCTATTTAAACTTATAGCTCTATTTTCTATAAATTCAAATCTATTTACAAATTTTTCAGTAGTCAAGTTCAATGCTTCTTCTGGATTTATATCTAAAAATCTAGCAAGATTAACTATAGAGAATAGTAAATCTCCTAGTTCTTCCTTTATGTATTTTATATTTCCTTGTTTGTGTTCGTCAAGTAATTCTTTATATTCTTCTACAATTTTTTTAAAAACATCGTTAATATCATCCCAGTCAAACCCTACCAAAGATGCCTTATATTGCACTTTTTTAGCCTTTGTTAGTGCCGGTAAACTATTTGGAATTCTTTTCAATCCTTCTGTTATCGTAGATTCACCTTTTTCCTTCTTTTTTAACTCTTCCCAAGTTTTGTCATATGTATTCATATCCACTTCTTCATTTTTAAATACATGAGGATGCCTAAATATTAATTTTTCACAAATACTATTAGTAATTTCTTTTAAATCGAAGTAGCCTTCCTCTTTACCTATTTGTGAGTGAAAAACAACATGAAGTAAAATATCACCTAGTTCTTCTATCATTTCATCAATATCATCATTATCTATAGCTTGTCCAAGTTCATATGCTTCTTCAATTATATGAGCTTTGAGAGATTTATGCGTTTGTTTTTTATCCCAATCACATCCATTTTCTCCTCTAAGTTGCTCAACTATGTTTTCTAGATCTTTTACTGTATTATACATAGTTTTATCAGATTTTGGAATATATAAACTTGTTAAATAATCAAATTCATTGTCATTTCTATCAAGTTCATATAGTTTAACATACTTTTTGCTTTCTAAAGCTTTAACGCCTGCAGCTTTTACTATACATATTTCTTGTTCATCATCATAATTTTCCATTAATGCTAACTTTACATTTGATGCTATAAATCTATCATAAATTTGAGTAATTATCATGCTAGTATTTGTATCTATATAGCTATTTTCAATTTCAAATGCATCTACTAATTTAAATCCCTCAGATGGATCGACTTCTAAATAGTTAAACATAGCATCTACAAAGCTCATAGAAGCTATTATTTCCACTTCTACGCCTTTTCTATGCGCAATCCCAGCAATTATACCTACAGTCTTTTCTGCAACCCTAGGATGTCCAGGTACTGCATATACAAGATCTCCATTTTGCGATTCTTCAATTATAAAATTTGATATATTGTTATAAACATTATCAAAGTTTTCATCTTGATTATAAAAATAATCTAAAGATGTATATTTTATCTCATTCTTTAACTTATCAATTATAGGGTGTTTTTCTGTTCTAAGAAAAACTCTAGAGCTATTTTTTAAAGCATCTAATGCACCTTGACTTATTAAAGAATATTCTCCTGGTCCAAGACCTACTATAGTTATTTTTCCCATATAAAATTCTCCTTATCATGTAAAAATAAAGGAAATTACTTTTATAAGTATTTCCTTTATTTACATATATATATACATTATTTCATAAGTTTTAGTTTTTTAAGAACTTTATAAACTTTGTCTCCTTTAGGCATACTTAATAATTCTTTTTTTCTTATTCCACCTAATGCTATTGTAAAAATTATATAAATTATACCTCCAATAGCTATTGATACTACCGTCGATAAAGTATTTCCTAACATTCCTACCATAAAACTATAACTTAATTTTACTGATATAAACATAATCAATACAATTATTAATGGTTTTATAAAGAATGTTTTAACTGACAATCTCATATTCATTGCCTTTTTTATGTAAATTAGTTCAAGCATAGCAGCTACAAAATAAGCAGTTACAGTCCCTAATGCAGAACCTATAACATTTATCTCTGGTATTGCTGTCAAAGTGTAACTAATTGCTATTTTAAAAGCCATTCCTATCACTAAACAAATAACAGGAACCATAGGTTTTCCCATTCCTTGAAGTATACCATTTAAGCTCTGTATAAGCCCTAAAAATACTACACAAGGTGTTAAAACTAATAATATAGTCCCAACTGAATCTGGTTGTGCTGGAAATAAAAGTTTCATTATAGGATGTGCTAAAGATGCCATCCCAAAAGCTGCTGGTAAAACAATCATTAACGTTACTTTTATAGCACTTTTAGTTTCTTTTATCGCTCTAGCTCTATTTCCTACAGCATACGCTTGTGATATTGTTGGTACTAAACTCATACTCATAGCAACTGTTATAACTGCTGGTAAGTTTATTATAGCCATAGCCATTCCTGTTAATTGCCCAAACATTACATTTGCCTCAGTTTGGCTAAAACCAGCTTCTACTAATCTCCTTATAACAATTACAGTATCTACCATATTTACTAGTGGCATAACAGCTGCTCCTATAGTTATAGGTATAGCTACTACTAATAATTTTTTTAGTATCCTAGATACACTTTCTTCTCTAAATTTTTTACTTGATTTTATTTCTCTTTTTATAGTTTTTAATTTAAATAAATAAGCTATTATCAAATATATAATAGATGCTATAGCACCTATAGTAGCACCAATTATAGCTCCCGCTGCACCTTGTTCTGGTCCAGGGTTTGGCCCAAGACTGTTCATAAAAAGGTAAGCCAACGTTATTCCTAATATAACTCTGAAAAGCTGTTCAATTATTTGAGAAATTGCTATGTGAGTCATTTCTCTTCTTCCTTGAAAATATCCTCTATAAGATGACATCGACGGAACAAATAAAAGAGCTGGTGAAATAGCAATCATTGCATATTTTGCGCCTGGATTTTTCATTATATCATTTACTATAAAGTCTGCTCCAAAGAAAAATATACAAAATGATACAAATCCTGTTATTGTCAGTACACAATGAGATACTTTAAATACCTTATGTGCTCCTTTATAGTTACCTATAGCCATTTTTTCTGAAACTAATTTAGCTAGTGCAGTTGGAAACCCTGCAGTTGCCAAAATTAAAAAAAAGGTATATACAGGATATGCTGCTTGATAATAACCCATACCTTCTGCCCCAATTAAATTTCCAACAGGTATCCTAAAAAATCCACCTATTATTTTAACTAAGATTCCTGCTAATCCTAGTATTAATGCCCCTTTCAAGAATGAATCTTTTCCCTTATTGTTACTCATAATTCCCCTCCATATTATGTTGTATAACAAACTCTAATATAACATATATGTTATTGTAGATTCAATAATTACCTTGCAAACTTTAAAAGACCCTTCATTAAAGGGTCTTTTAAAAAATACTATTGAACTTGTTTACCTAAAAAATTAGCTGCAACTTTAAGTAGTTTCTCATCACTATCATTTAGCCCTGCTTCATCCTTAGACACTAAACATATAGATCCTATACAATCGCCAGATGAACTAACTATAGGCATTATTATTTGCATTTTATAGTCCATAGAATCATCTTTGTATAGTGCAACTAATTTGTTATCTTTTACATGAGTAGAAATTCTGTTTTCTATAAGATCTTCTAATTCCCTACTTATACTTTTTTCTTTGTAATCTTTTTTAGGTAATTTAGATACAGCTATTATTGAATCTAAATCTGTTACCACAACTCCATGACCTAGAGTTTCTCCCAAAGTTTCTGCATATTCTTGAGAAAATTCATTAAGCTCTCCAATTGGAGAGTATTTTTTTAATATTACTTCTCCATCTTTAGCTGTAAATATTTCTAAAGGATCTCCTTCTCTAATTCTTAGAGTTTTTCTTATTTCCTTTGGTATAACAACTCTTCCAAGGTCATCTATTCTTCTAACTATTCCTGTAGCTCTCATATCAGATTAATACCTCCATTAGTAACTTTGAACTTATTTTTACCAACGTTAAGAAAAATATACAAAAAAAACCTATACCATTATAATAATGGTATAGGTTTTTTTATATGTTAATTTTTAGAGCTTCTTTTTCATTTGTTTCAACATCTGCCTTATCTGTTAACTGTTTAACTTTTTCAGTATATTTTTGATATAGTAAGTTTTGTTTTATATTATCTTTAACTTCATCAAATGTATATTCTTTATACTTTTTATCAGTTACTTTTATTATATGATATCCATATTGAGTTTTTACTACATTAGATATATCACCTTTATCCATTGCAAATGCAGCTTTTTCAAATTCTGGAACCATTTGACCTTTTGAGAAGAATCCTAAATCTCCACCTTTAGCTGCAGAACCTTTATCATCTGAATTTTCTTTAGCAAGCTTAGCAAAATCTCCTCCTGACTTAACTTTTTCATAAAGATCGTCAGCTTTTTTCTTAGCTTCTTTCTGTTTTTCTTCTGAAAGAGGTTTATTAGTTTTTTGGTCAACTGTTGATATTAATATATGAGATGCTCTAACTTCATCATCTACATAATTGTTTTTATTTTCTTCATAGTACTTTTTCATTTCAGCTTCACTTATTTTTGTGTTTTTATCAAAGTTATTTTTAAAATTTTGTATAGTTATGTCTTTTTCTAATTGAGCTTTTAAAAATTCATCATCGATACCATTGTCTTTTAAGAATTTTTCATAATCTTTATCTTGTTTTACACTTTCTTTTAATTGTTTAAATTGTTTATCAACCTCTGATTGTTTAGCTTCTAATTTATCTTTTTTTGCTTGTTGATATATAACTTGCTCTTGTACCATTTGTTGTAAAATAGCTTTTTTCATTTCATCTTTGTATTTTACACCCTCTTTAATTTCTTGGTTCCATAAATCTTTACCATACATTTTAGAAATAGATTCTTTATAAGTCTCAACTGTCTTTTTATAATCAGATGCAGTTATTTCAACTCCATTTACGACTGCTACAGGCTTTTCATTACCACATGCAGTCATAGCTACCCCTAAAAGAACTACCATTATTAACGATATTATTTTTTTCAATTTCAACATCCTCTCTAATTTTTTTATTTTTTTGAATTACACATTTGCTCAAGTATGTTTTCTAATTCTAAAATTATCTTATATCCATTTTTTTCCTTAGTTTTGTATCTAGTTTGCGGTAAAAGAATAATTTCATCTTTTGCCATTCTAACTTTTTCTATACCTAACTTTTTACATAATGTTTTCATGTACGCAATAGACATAAGTGCATTTACAGATTTCGGAATATCAGAGAACCTATCCTCTAACTCATCTTTTATATCATTTAAATCTTCTTCATTTTCTATAGAAGCAATTTTTTTGTACATTTCAATTTTTATAATTTCATCTTCTATATAGCTATCAGGAATGTATGCATTTACAGGTAAATCTATTTCTACATCTATTTCTTCCTCTACTATTTCTCCTTTTACCTTTCTTATTGCATCATTTAACATTTTAACATATAAATCATATCCAATAACAGCCATATGTCCATGTTGTTGTGGTCCTAGTATATTTCCTGCTCCTCTAATTTCTAAGTCTCTCATAGCAATTTTAAACCCTGATCCAAACTCAGTAAACTCTTTGATGGCTTTTAATCTTTTTTCTGCAATTTCACTTAAAACTTTATCCTTTTCATACATAAAGTAAGCATATCCTTGCCTATTACTTCTTCCAACTCTACCCCTTAGCTGATATAGTTGAGCTAATCCCATCTTATCAGCATCATAAACTATCATGGTATTAGCGTTAGATATATCCATCCCAGTTTCTATTATAGTTGTACATACAAGAACATTGTATTCTTTATTTAAAAATCCTAATATAATATTTTCTAACTCTTTACCAGTCATCCTTCCATGAGCAACAGCTATTTTAGCATCTGGAACTAATTTTTGAATCATACTGGCCATTTCATCTATTCTTTCAACTCTATTATATACAAAAAATACTTGACCATCCCTAGCGATTTCTCTTTCTATCTCATCTTGTATTATACTCTCTTTACCTTCTACAACATATGTTATAACTGGATATCTCTCTTGAGGTGGTTCTTCTATAACACTCATATCTCTTATTCCACTTAGAGACATGTGTAAAGTTCTAGGTATAGGTGTTGCTGATAATGTTAAAACATCTACTGTCGATTTTATCTTTTTTAAAGATTCCTTATGTTTTACCCCAAATCTTTGTTCTTCATCAATTACCACTAATCCTAAATTAGGAAGATCTATATCTTTAGATATTATTCTGTGAGTTCCTATAATTACGTCTACCAATCCTTTTCTAGCATCCTCAATTATTTGTTTTTGCTCTTTTGGAGTCTTAAATCTACTTAATACCTCAACTCTTATAGGGTAATTTTCAAACCTAGCTCTAAACGTATTGTAATGCTGCTGAGCAAGTATTGTAGTAGGAACTAATACTGCAACTTGTTTTTGGTCCATACAAGCCTTAAAAATAGCTCTTATAGCTACTTCTGTCTTTCCGTAACCAACATCACCGCATATAAGTCTATCCATTACTTTGTTAGACTCCATATCCTTTTTAGTTTCTTCTATAGCTTTTATTTGGTCATCTGTTTCTTGATACGGGAATAAAGTTTCAAATTCACCTTGCCATAAAGTATCTTTGCTAAACTTGTATCCTTTTATTTTTTCTCTTCTTGCATATAGTTCTACTAAATCTTTGGTCATGTCTTCTATTTCTTTTTTTACTTTAGCTTTAGCCTTTGACCATTCATTGCTACCAAGTTTATTTAATTTAATTTTTTCTGTATCTGAACCTATAAACTTCTGTATCTTATCCATTTGGTCTATAGGTACATATAAATTATCTCCACCTTGATATACAACTCTCATATAATCTTTTTTTACACCATTCACACTTAGTTGATCTATACCTACATATCTACCAACCCCGCTGTTTTCATGTACAACATAGTCTCCAACATTTAAATCTAAGAAACTTTCTATCTTTTGGCCTTTATTAGATTTTTTATTTTTCACTGTTTTAGCTCTTTTGTTTGAGCCTATCATTTCTTTATCGGTTATAACATCAAATTTTATAGACTTATATTGGAAACCTGACGTTATATTACCTACAACTATAACAATTTGTGATGATTGAATATCTATATCTCTTTTTCTAGATAAAATACTTTCTGTTCCTAAATTTAATAGTTCCTTGTTTAATTTTTTAGCTCTATCATATGTGTTAGTTGCTAAAAGAATTTTATGTCCATTATATTTTAATCTATTTAATTCTTCTGCTAGAATGTCTATCTTTCCATTAAAAGTAGGTATTTCTCTACTTTCAAAATTAACTATACTTCCTATGTTGAATTCCTTAACAGCTTTAGTTAATAACATATTTAATATCAATTTTTTCTCTTCTACTAAATATTCTAAATCTGAATAATGATAAAGAAGTTTACCTTGTTCTTTTAAAGCTAATCCTCTTTCTAGATTTAACTTATAATTTTCTTTAAACTCTGATGTGTAATTTTCACATCTTTCTTTCAAACGAGATAAGTCATTTATAAATACTATTGCATCTTCTTTTAAGTAAGTAAAGATGCTTTTGTTTTCTTCCTCATACATATAATCTATATAATTTTCTACACCTTCAAAATACGTTTTACTCGCTATATTATCTAAACTTTTATATACATCGTCATCCGTAAATTTATGAGTATCTTTTTTTATTTTCTCAATAGTAGAATTTACATCCTCAGGATATATAAATTCCCTTGATGGTGTTATTGTACATTTTTTTATTTTCTTTATAGATTTTTGAGTAAAAACATCAAAAGTTCTTATAGATTCAATTTCATCATCAAATAGTTCTATACGTACAGGTGTATCATATTCTAAAGAGAATATATCTATTATTCCACCTCTCACACTGAACTGTCCAAATCCTTCTATTTTAGATACTCTTTCATATCCTAGAGAAACTAGCTTTTTTGATAATTCATCTAAATCTACTACATCGCCTATTTTATAGGTAAAAATATTTTCCTTTAAAACATCTTTAGGTATATACTTTCTAAGAATAGCTTCTGCAGATGTCACTATAATTGTATTTTCTCTGCTTATCATCTTTAAAAGTACTTTTAATTTCTTTGCTTCTTCATTTCTATCCTTTGCATCTAAATGATAAAAATAGATATCTTGTGAACTTAAATAATCCACTTTATCCTTCATATAAAAACATAAATCTTCATATACTTTTTTAGCTTCTAAATCAGTATTTGCAACATATAAAATTTGCTTCTTTAAATCACTAAATATAGAGTAAGCTATATTGGATTTCTGAGCTTGTAATAATCCATTTACAAGCAATGCACTTTTATTATTTTCAATATTATTTATTATGTCTTTATATTCTTTAGAATTTTGCAAAGGAGATATAAAAATATCAGACATATTCAAATCCCCCTTATAAACTAACCATTATATTTATTCATTGCTAAATCTATATTTTCTCTAATCATACAATCAACAGATTTAGCAGCTTTTTCTAAGCCATCTTGAATATTTTCTGACTCTTCTTTTCTAAATCTAGATAACACAAAATCTGCTAAGTCCTGTCCTGGTCTTGGCTTTGATACTCCAACTCTAATTCTTGGAAACTCATTAGTCCCTAAGCATTTTAATATAGATCTCATTCCATTATGAGTTCCGCCACTACCTTTTTTTCTTATTCTTATTTTTCCAACATCTAAGTCTATATCATCGTATATAACAACTATATTTTCTGAATCTACTTTATAGTAATTATATATATCAATTAAAGTTTCTCCACTTAAATTCATGTACGTTTGTGGTTTTACCAATAAAACTTTTTCAGCTCCTACTCTACCTTCACCTATAAGGGCCTTATGTTTTATTTTCGTTACGCTTATGCCATATTCCTTTGCCAAAATATCTATAACATTAAATCCAACGTTATGTCTTGTGTTTTCATATTGTTTTCCTGGGTTTCCTAATCCTACTATTACATACATTTTCATTCCTCCTTATATCTTGTTTCAATTTAAAACTTACTTTAAAATTTTTATATTAGTAACATACTGTTTTGCTCTAAAAATATCACAGCCAATGTACTCAAAGAAATCCATGGTGCAAGAGGAACATACGATCCTACACGCTTCTTTTTCGTAATCAACATATACATACCATATATACCCCCAATTATAAAAGATATAGGTATTATATATATGCACTTTTCTATTCCTATACAAAAACAGCACAAAGCATAGACTCCTATATCTCCTGAGCCTACACCTTTCGTTATTTTTACCACTATATACGGAATCATAAATCCAAATACTAATCCCATCAAATGATCTATTATTATTCCTCTTGTTATCAATATAATAAATCCTTGCACTATTATACCACTAATCGTAGTTATATCGTATATATACATTGTATAATAGTCCACTATAGATATCACTATTAAAAAACCTATTAGTATTGCGTACATTATAAATTCTTTGCTTAATCCTAGTTTCACGTATAACATATAGATAATTATAGGTATTATAACATATAAAAATATTTTTATTTTATTATCTTTTAAATCAATTTTAAATACCTCATCTAAAAAAAATATTATTATTTGTACCATTAATAAACTCATTAATATTATTTTCATCATAATTTAAGTACTAATAGCAGGATATTTTAATTATTAACATCTTGCTAAAATTCTAATCCAATTAATCGTTTCGTATATTCTAAATCTATACATCTATTTATTACACTTTCTTTTGAAATTTTCCTTCTTTTAAATAAATTTACTAAATCTTGATCCATAAGTTGCATTCCATTTTTAGATCCAGTTTGTATAATATTTGAAATCTGATGAGTTTTTGAATCTCTTATTAAGTTTTTTATAGCGGATGTAGATACCATTACCTCAGTAGCCGCCACCATACCTTCATTATTTATATTAGGTATAAGTTGTTGTGAAATTATACCCTCACATACACTTGATAGTTGCATCCTAATTTGATTTTGTTGATTAGCTTGAAACATATCTATAATTCTATCTATTGTTTGAGCTGCTCCAATAGTATGTAATGTTGAAAAAACTAAATGCCCAGTTTCTGCTGCTGTTAAAGCTGTAGCTAATGTTTCTTCATCTCTAATCTCTCCTATAAGAATAACATCTGGATCTTGCCTAAGAACTGATTTTAATCCAGATTTAAAATTTTTTGTATCTTTACCTATTTCCCTTTGAGATATAATACTGTTTTTTCTATTGTAAATGTACTCTATTGGATCTTCTAGTGTTATTATGTGTTTTTGAAAATTTTTATTAATAGAGTCCAATATACTTGCTAATGTTGTGCTTTTTCCACTTCCCGTTGGCCCTGTAACTAAAACCAGCCCATTTTCTTTCTTTGCAAATTCTTTTACAACATTGGGTAATCCTAATATTTCAAGATCAGGAATTTTGGAATTTATTATTCTTGCAGCAATCGCATAACTATCTTGTTGTTTATATATATTAACTCTAAATCTATATAAGTTCTTTATTGAGATAGAAAAATCATATTCTCCTAATTCTTTAATCTCATTAAATTTTTGAATCCCTATTAATTCATTAGCCATTTTTTCAGTATCTGACTTGCTTAATAATTCATTTGAAATTTTTATAAACTTTCCATTCACCCTAGCTATCGGTTCGCATTTAGAATTTATATGTACATCTGACGCTCCTAAATCACTAGCGTTTATTAAAATATCAAATATATCCATAATCTACCTCCTACGATTTATTTGCATCTCTTTTAAGATTATTTCTATATTGAGTTCAGATATACAAATATTTTCCTAGGAAATATATAAAAATTAGATAAAATTTAAAATGTTATCTTAAGATTTAAGCAAAAAAAGAGTTCATTTATAAATAAATGAACTCTTTTTTATTTGATTTTAATATTAAAATAATTGACTTACTGATTCATTAGCAAATATTTTCTTTATTGCGTCTCCAAATAAAGAAGCTACACTTTTCACTTTTATCTTGTCAATTTTCTTTTCTTCAGGAAGTTGTATAGTATCAAGTACTATTAACTCACTTATAGCTGAATTCTCTATTCTTTCTATAGCTGGACCTGATAAAACTCCGTGTGTACAACATGCATATACATCTTTTGCCCCAAATTCTTTAAGAGCATTAGCTGCATTCACTATTGTACCTGCTGTATCTATCATGTCATCTAATAATATAACATTCTTACCTTTAACCTCACCGATTATATTCATCACCTCACATACATTCGCTTTTGGTCTTCTCTTATCTATTATTGCTATCGGAACATCTCCGTTTAAAGTATTGGCAAACTTTCTAGATCTTGTAACACTTCCTAAGTCTGGCGAAACTACTACTAAGTCTTCTATTTCTTTTGTGTTGAAATAGTCAGCTAATATTGTTCCACCTTGTAAGTGATCTAATGGTATATCAAAATATCCTTGTATTTGTGCCGCATGTAAATCCATAGTTAAAACTCTATCTGCTCCTGCTGCAGTTATTAAGTTTGCAACTAATTTAGCTGTAATTGGATCTCTAGCCTTAGCCTTTCTGTCTTGTCTTGCGTATCCATAGTATGGTATAACAGCAGTTACTCTACCTGCAGATGCTCTTCTTAATGCATCTATCATTATTAATAGCTCCATTAAGTTATCATTTACTGGGCTATTAGTTGATTGTATTACGAAAACATCACAACCTCTTACTGTTTCACTTATATTTACAGATATTTCTCCATCGCTAAATGTCCCAACTTCGCATTTTGCCATTGGTACACCTATGTAATCAGCTACTTTTTGAGCTAACTCTTTCGACGCATTTCCTGCAAGTATTTTAATTTCGCTTCCGCTAGTATTCATAATTACCTCCCGAAAATTTTGTTAAAGAAAATATTATATTTAAACGCAGGTATAGACTAGGCTATATCTGCGTTATAGCCTTGTTTATATGAATTTATTTCTTAAGGTTCTTCTTTTCTACCCAACCTTCTTTTATAACTTGTCTTTCTCTAGCTATTGCCAATGCTCCTTGTGGAACATCATCCGTTATAGTAGATCCTGTAGCTATATATCCATTTTCTTCTACTACAACTGGAGCTACTAAGTTAGAGTTTGATCCTATAAAAGCTCCATCTTTTACAACTGACTTAAATTTATTTTTACCGTCATAGTTTACAAATACTGTTCCGCAACCTATATTAACATTTTTTCCTACATGTGCATCTCCTATGTAAGCTAGGTGAGATGCCTTAGAATTATCTTCTATTGTAGCATTTTTAACTTCTACGAAATCTCCTACTTTTACATTATTACCTATATTACTCTTAGGTCTTAAGTATGCATAAGGTCCAACTGTAGTATTATTACCAACTTTACTATCTATTATCGTAGAATTTTCTACTTCTGTTCCATCACCTATTGTAGAATTTGATATAGAAGTATTCATTCCAATTTTACAATTACTTCCTATTTTTGTATTTCCTTTTAACATAGCTCCTGGATATACAATTGTATCATTTCCAATTTCTACATCTGATTCTATATATGTGCTATTTATATCTATTATAGTTACACCATTCACCATGTGCATAGTGTTTATTCTTCTTCTCATTATTTCTTCAGCTTTAGATAATTCAACTCTTGAGTTTACACCCATAAGTTCTTCTATCGTAGCTCCGTTAAATGCTCCTACTTTAAGATTATTATTTCTCATTATTTCTACTGTATCAGTTAAATAATATTCTCCTTGAGCATTATTATTGTCTATTTTAGAAAGAGCATATTTTAAGCTTTTTCCATTAAAACAATAAATTCCTGAATTTATCTCATTTACTAACTTTTCTTCTTCGTTAGCATCTTTTTGTTCAACTATTTTTAATAAGTCTTGTTTTTCATCTCTTATTATTCTTCCATAACCTGTTGGATTTTCTACTTTAGTAGTTAATACAGTAGCATGATATCCATTATCTAAGTGATATTTGAATAGATTTTCTAATGTATCTGAATTTACTAAAGGAGTATCTCCACATAAAACAACTATAGTATCATTTTCTGATATGTGCTCATTTGCCATCATAACAGCATGACCTGTTCCTAATTGTTCAGTTTGCATAGCTATTTTAGTATCAGTAGGTAATACATCTTGAACTACCTCACTTCCATGACCTAAAATCGCAACAATTTCATTAACCCCTGACTTTTTAGATACATTGACAACGTGGTTTACCATCTCTTTCCCACATACCTTGTGAACTACTTTTGGCAAACTTGATTTCATTCTTGTTCCTTTTCCTGCCGCAAGGATTATTGCCTTAAAATTCATAAACCCACTCCATTTCAATCTTTTTTAATTTTAAATAAATCTATATATGATGTGTAAATATTTTATTTTGTATACAATTTCCTAATTCTATTAACTAATATACCATTTTTGAAGTAAAAAGTACATATTATTCAAATAAAAAAGAGCCTAAAATTCGGCTCTTTAAGAAATATATTCGAAAATATATCTTATTTTAGTTCTTCTTTTTACTATTCAGCAGCTACTTCTAATTGAGAAATTGCTTCTTGATATGCTTTTAAAACTTCTTCTTCTAACATTTGTCTCATTTCAGCATTTATAGGGTGAGCTATATCTCTGAAGTTTCCTTCACCTATTTTTCTACTTGGCATAGCTATAAATAATCCATTGTGCCCCTCTATAACCTTTATATCATGTACCACAAATAAATTATCGAAAGTTAATGAAACTATACACTTCATTTTCCCCTCATCAGTTAATTTTCTTACTCTAACGTCAGTGATTTTCATTTTACTAATATCCCCCTTTTAGTTTTGACAAATTTAATTTGAACATTAAAAAATCTTTTTTTATTTATAATATATTAATTCTATCAAATTGCTAAATTTCCTCTATTATTTCAGAAAAATTTTTTTATTTTTTTACCTTTTTTTTATTTGATAGAAATTTACCCTTAAAATTTATATTATTCTTCTAATTTATCAATTTCACTTTCTTGTTCTACAGTTTCTCCCACTTCAGCTGTAGACCAATATTCTTCCCTAAAAGTTTGTAAATTAGGTTTAACGCTTACAACTTCATTATTAACTACATCTATTTCTATTAAAGATATATAATCTTCGACCATTTTTTGTGTTGGATTAGTAGTAGATATGAATACTCCCCTTCCTATAACTTCCGCTCCAAACTCATTCATAAGTTGCATCATACCTTTTATAGTTCCTCCGCCCCTCATAAAGTCATCTATTAATATAACTTTGCTTCCTGGCTTAACAGCTTTTCTCGGTAAACTCATGCTTTCTACTTTAGAAGAACTATTTCCACTTACATATGTCATGCTAAGTGTCGGACCTTCTGATACTTTAGTGTCTTTTCTTATTATCACTAAAGGTAAATTCATAGCTTTTGCTGTCATAAGAGCCATAGGTATTCCTTTTGTCTCCATAGTAACAACGTAGTCAGCTTGTGAATAATCTATATTTGATGCAAATATTTTACCAATCTTAGACGCTATTCTAGGATCGTATATTAAATCTATAAGATATAAAAATCCTCCTGAAAGAATTCTAGATGGATCTTTTATTTCTTCACATAGGTTTAATAAAAATTCTTCATTTTCTGATTTTGATGTTTTTGGAATATATTTAACTCCACCAGCGGCTCCTGATATAGTTATTACTTGTCCTAATTCTAGCTTTTCAAAAACATTTTTAACAACTATTAAATCTTCACTTATAGTTGATTTAGCCGAATTAAATTTTGATGTGAAATAGCTTAAAGTAAATATTTTATTAGGATTATCTGATAGTATTTTAACTATCGCTCCTATACGCTCCGTTCTTTTAAACTTCATATATAATACCTCCTGTACCTGAAACCTATGTATTTAAACTTGTTAATGCATATTTTTTTCCAATATGTTATAATATTTGTTATGTTTTATTTGAAATTTAATATATTAATGTATAGAAATATTTTATAATTTTAGTTTGCTTAAAATATTGAACATTATACTATTATATCACAAACATAGTTCTTATTGTAGAACTTTTAATTTATTAGAAAGGTGGTTTCAATATGAACATATTCTTTATAGGTGTTGGCGGTATAAGCATGAGTGCTCTAGCTAAAATATGCCTAAATAAAGGTTATAATGTTTTCGGTTCAGATTCTACAGAGTCATATCTATTAGATGATTTACGTTCTCAAGGAGCAACAATATATGTTGGTCATAAAAAAGAACATATAACTGATAATATAGATATGGTAGTATATACTGCTGCTGTTAAATCTGACAATGAGGAATTAATCGCTGCTAAAGAAAAAAATAAATTAACAATAAATAGAGCTGCATTTTTAGGTCAAATAATGAGGGAGTATCAAAATGCTATAGCAATCTCTGGTACTCACGGGAAAACATCGACAACTTCGATGCTATCTGCAATTTTTGAATACGCGGATCTTGACCCTACGATATTAGTTGGAGGAAACCTTAGTATTATAGGTGGAAATGTTAAAATAGGTAAATCTGAGAACTTCATAACTGAAGCTTGTGAGTATGTTGACAGTTTCCTAAACTTCAATCCTAAAATTTCAGTAGTACTTAATATAGAAGAAGATCATTTAGATTACTTCTCTGGAATCGATGAAATAAAAGCATCTTTCAATAAGTTTGGTAAATTATTACCTTATGATGGATACTTTATAATCAATGGAGATGACGAAAATACTAAAGATATACTTCATGAAATAAAAGCTACTGTCATAAAATACGGTCAAGATGAAGGAAATAATGCTTTAATAAAAGATGTTAGATTTGATGAAAACGGATACGGAATATTCAACATTAACTATAATGGAAACAATTTAGGAGAGTTCAAACTTTCTGTTCCTGGTGTCCACAATATATATAATGCTACTGGTGCTATAATAGCAGCTTTAGTTTCTGGTGTAGAATTAGAGACTATAAGAAAAAATATTGCATTATATGGAGGAGTTGGAAGAAGATTTGAAGTTAAAGGTAAATATAAAAATGCTTTAGTTGTAGATGACTACGCTCATCATCCAACAGAATTAAAGGCAACTTTATCTGCTGCTAAGAAAATTAAAAAGAATAAGTTATGGTGTATATTCCAACCTCATACTTATACAAGAACTAAATCTTTATTAAACGAGTTTTCAGATGCATTCTATGCTGCTGATAAAGTTATAATAACAGATATATACGCTGCTCGTGAAAAAGATCCTGGTGATATACATTCTAAAGATTTAGTAGATAAGTTATATCAAAATAATGTTGATGTACTATACCTAAGTGAATTTGAAGATATTGCTAATTATCTTGCTGAAAATGTAGTTGAAGATGATTTAGTTATAACTGCAGGCGCTGGTACAGTTTATAAAATCGGCGAAATGCTTCTTAATAAATAAAAAACTAGGGCTAAGCCCTAGTTTTTTTATTTACTTCCAATCTTAAATATATCATTTTTTAAATATTCATATAATCCATCATGAACTTCATAATATGCAGTTGCTTTATCTGATGTTATTTTAACATAATCGTTACCCATTGTTTCTAGTGTAGTAGAATAACCATCACCATGAATTTTAATAGTAAAGTTATATTCACTTCTTTCTTTACTCTTTTCTGGTTGAATTTTTCCAACTAATCTCTTTACAGATATTTTATAAGCTAAATCATCATATTTCCATTTCCATGGTTTTTTTACTTCATCTTTGTATATTATCTCTACACTATCCCAAGTTTTATATTTTTTTACAGAATCTATAGATGTATATATACTTTCTTGAAGCAATTTATCAAATGCTTGTTTTTCTGATACCGGAATTTTATAAAACTCTTCTTTATTTACTGTGTAAATTCTAAAATAATCTAAATCTGTAGAAAATCTAATTCCATTATCCATGTAAGCTTCATATTTACTTTCGTAATTACTAGGCTTTCTAACTTCTTTAAACTTTGTAGAGAAAAACTTTATTTGGTCCCAGTAATCTTTTTCTATCCTTACATCTTTTAATTTATCATCTGAAATATATACAGTGTCAGTCTCTTTCATTTGAGAAATTAAAGTTTTATTATCGGATTCTGTACTTTTATCTTGAACTTTAACAGGTTCACTACTTTCTTGTTGTTTTGAGAAATAAATATATGTACCCGCATATACAACGAAAAAAACAATCATCCCTATAAGTATGATTACGCGCTTTTTTATTTTTCTTTTCTTTGCCATAAAAGCTCCCCCCTATATAATTACGATTTTATTATACTATAAAATTCACAAACTAAAAAGCACTACAATTTAATCATAGTGCTTTTTTATTATTTTTTAAAATTTTGATTATTTTTTGCATGAATTTCCTGGGCAATTTATACATGGTTCTACATGGACTGTTATCCCTTTGACAAACTGCATATCTTTTATTATCCTTTTTTCTAATTTAGTGGCAATTTCATGCCCTTCATATACAGTTAAGTCTTTATTTACACATATAGTTAAATCTACATATGCAGTTGCACCATGTTTTCTTGTTCTAATTTCACCTAAGTTAATTACGCCCTGCGTTCCTTCAGCTATACTTATAATTTGTTTTTCTTCTTCTGTATCAATAGAATAATCCATAAGTTCATTTGCTGAATCTTTTAATATATCAAATCCAACCTTTGCAACAAATAACGCAACTACTATAGAAGCGATAGGATCTAATGCTTTAAAACCTAACATAGCTCCTCCTATACCTATAAATGCTGCTATAGATGAAAGAGCATCTGATCTATGATGCCATGCATCTGCTTTTAATGATGGTGAATTTATTTTTTGAGCTATTTTTATTGTTATTCTGTATTGATACTCTTTTATAGCTACAGATATAACTGATACTACTAATGGCAACGCTGTTGGTATTTGAACACTATTTAAATTAAATAATGATTTTAATGCATCAAATCCTATTTTTAATGATACCACTATTAATAATATAGAAAGTAAAAAAGATACTAATGTCTCGGCTTTTTCATGTCCATAATTATGATTTTCATCATTTGGAGCATTAGCTATTTTATTCCCTATTAAAACTCCTACCGAGCTAATAATATCAGATGCTGAATGTAATCCATCTGCTATCATAGCATTAGATTTACCTACTATACCTGCAAATATTTTTATAAAAGTTAAAATAACATTCCATACTATAGATTTTATTGTTACCTTATTTGCTTCATCATACCTTGTTTCCACTTAATTTCCCTCCTTTTAATACTATCTTTTATTTTACTATCCATTTTTATTCACATTTAAACTTATATTAAATATTAAATGCAATAAATTATGGTTATAATTCAATATTAATTATCATTTATCTTTAAAATGAAAAATCACCCAACAAATGTTGGGCGATCTTTATATTATATCATATATTTGATTAAGCTTCTTTAATTATTTCTAATACTGCTCTTGAAGAATTTATTATATCTTCTATAGCTATATATTCTTCTAATGTATGAGCATTTTTCATACCTATTCCTAAGTTTACAGCTTTTACGCCATTTCCATTTAATACGTTAGTGTCACTTCCTCCACCTGTTGCTGCTGTATAAGCTTCTATTCCTAAGTTAGAGAATGCTTTTTTAGCAAGTTCTACTATTTCTTCATTATCATCCATTTTGAATGGTGCATAACATCTAGTTACTTTAGCTGTTACTTCTGCTCCCATAGCTTCTCCTGCTTTTTTAAATTCTTCTACCATATGATTAGTTTGAGCTTCTAATTTAGCTACTTCTAAACTTCTAGCTTCTGCAACTATTTCAAGTTCTGGCATAACTATGTTAGTAGCTATTCCTCCATTAACTATACCTATATTTGCAGTAGTTTCCTCATCTATTCTTAATAACTTCATATTTTCTATAGCCTTAGAAGCTACCATTATAGCACTTACTCCATTTTCTGGTTGTAATCCTGCATGTGCTGGCTTACCTTTTATAGTTATTTCTATTTTATCTTGAGCTGGAGCTTTTGTTATTATTTCTCCTGGAGATCCACCGCTATCTAAAACAAATGCAAAATCTGGGCTTACTTTAGAATAATCTAAGTATTGAGCTCCAAATAATCCACCTTCTTCCCATATAGAGAATACTACTTCTATATCAGCGTGGTCTATATTGTTTTCTTGTATAACTCTTAAAGCTTCTAATATAGCTGCTATACCAGCTTTATCGTCAGAACCTAAAACTGTAGTTCCGTCACTTTTTATTATTCCAGTAGCTTCATCTATTATAGGTTTTATTCCTTCTCCTGGGCTAACTGTATCCATGTGAGAACTGAATAAAATAGTTTTACCTTCTCTGTTTCCTTTTAATTTAGCTATTACATTTCCTGTTTCTCCACCAACTTTTGTTCCAGCTTCATCTATACAAACTTCGCATCCTATAGCTTCTAACTTTTCTACTAAAGCCTTTGCAACTTTACCTTCTTTAGCTGAAGGACTATCTATTTTTACTAATTCAATGAATTCGTCTATTAATCTTTTTTTGTTTATCATCTTAAATTTCCTCCTTGGTATATGTGATATATACATTGTAATTTATATTGGTAGTTTTTTCAAGAGAAAACGATATTTTTAAACTAGTGCCAATTATTTTACAATTTTTCTAGTTCTAGAATCTACAAGACATATCCAGTATCCTAGTTTATCACTTCTATCATCGCAAGGTTTATACATATCAAATCCCGTATGGCCTTGGTCAGGCTGTTCATTTTTATTTCCTGGAATTGCATATATATAATTTTTACGTTTATTATATTCATCATATTGAACACCAAATAAATAGTGTCTATATCTATAAGCCTGTAAAACTATATCACTATACATAGTATAATTTAGAGTATTTACATATCCTAAATAAGGCATTGTATAACCACACATAGTCATTGGTGTTATTTCTATTTTCCACCATCTAGTATTGTCAAAACTTTCATTTACAAATGGTTTTACCTCTTTAAACATCTTTAATCCTTTTTTTATTTGTCTAGGCATTAATAGATTTCTTATTTTAGTTGTTTCGACTTCTTCATATTCTATATTTTCATTTACTTGTTTTATATCCTCAACTTGTTTGCTATATTTACTTTGTTTTTGTTTTTGACTTTGGTTTTGATTTCTATGATTATTATTAGGAGTATATTCTTGTTTAGGCTCTACATACTCTTCTACATCTTCTTGCTCATCTTCATATTCATCATCTTCTACTTCTATATACTCTAAATATTCGTATTCATATTCGCTATCTTCGTCTTCTACATCAATATACTCAACTTCTTCGTATTCATATTCATCATCTTCTATTTCTTCATATTCTCCGTATTCTTCATTTTCAGCAAATATAAGTTCTTCATAGTTTTCTAATTTACTTCCTTTAAAGCCTATTAAAGGAATGCTTTTTTCATATGTTAAAGCTATAGATTTAATATTTGAAGTATTTTCATCTAAACTTAAAGCAAATTCTCCTTTTCCTTGCTCGCTTAAAACTATATTTCCTAAATCTACGGTATTATAATCTTCTAATATAGCAACTACTTTATATCCTTCTCTAACATATTTTAAGTTTTCTACATAAAGAGCAACTAGTGATTTGTCTTCTGTCACTTCAACTTTTGCAAAAGCTTTAGGTAAAACTCTGTCTTTATATCTGAAATTCATATCCTTGGCTTCTAAAATTATATAATCTCTTTTATATTTCTTTTTAGTACTCAAAGTTATCCCCCCTATAAAAAATATAAATCCCTCTAAACATTATATGTTTGGACATGCAAAAAAGTACCTTCTATTTAGAAGGTACTTTTTTATTTACACAGTTTGCAAGATTTGCAAATTCTTCGATAGATAGAGTTTCACCTCTTCTTTTCTCATCTATATTTGCTTCTTGTAAAACTTCTCTTATTTCATCTTTATCTAAAAACCCTAAAGTTCCTAGTGCATTTAGTAATGTTTTTCTTCTTTGCCCAAATGCTGCTTTTACAGTTTTGAAGAATACTTCTTCACTGTCTACTTTGTACTTTTTCTCTTCTCTTACATGAAGACCTATTACTGTCGAATCAACATTTGGTTGAGGTATAAACATATGTCTAGGTGCTTTTGCTACAATTTCTGTATCACAATAATATTGAACTGCTATAGATAATGCTCCATAATCTTTAGTTCCAGGACCTGCATTCATTCTATCTGCAACTTCTTTTTGAACCATAACTACTATATCTGTTACAGGTATGTCTTCTTCTAAAAACTTCATTACTATTGGAGTTGTAATATAATATGGAAGATTTGCAACAAGCTTAACTGGTCCTCCACTTAATTTTTCATTTACTAATCCTTGTACATCTACTTTTAATATATCTTGGTTTACAACCTCTATATTTTCAAATTCATCTAAAGTATCTTTAAGTATAGGAATTAAAGTTTTATCTATTTCTATAGCAACTACTTTATCTGCAACTTTTCCCATTTCACGAGTAAGAGTTCCTATTCCCGGTCCTACCTCTATTATTTTGTCGCCTTCAGAAAGTCTGGCTCCATCTAATATTTTATCTATTACATTATCATCTATTAAAAAGTTTTGCCCTAATGACTTAGAAAACTTAAACCCATGTTTATCTACTACTTCTTTGGTTTTTCTATGTGACGAAAGTCTATCCATATTTTTCTCCTTTTACCTATCTAGTTTTTATAGAGTCTCTAAAGATTTTTCAAATTCTTCTCTACTAACTCCATAATTATTTAGTCTATTTAAAAATTGTTTTGCATTTCCGTATCCTATACCAAGTATCATTCCTAGCTTATCTCTTCTATGCGATGCATCATCACTTCCTATAAGCCCATTTCTTATTAAGTCTACTTGTCCGAATTCATCTCTTTTATCTGTACTTTCAGTTCTTACCTTCTCAAGAGCTCTTCTTATACTTTCTGGAGTTGCATTTTCAATACCTATGTCTCCATTTTTTTTAGCTTCTTCTCTTGGTAAAAATGCATGTTTACATCCTGGAACTTCTGCAGCTATCTTCTTTCTTATTTTTTCACCAGCAAAATCTGGATCAGTAAATATTATTACTCCTCTTCTTTCTTGTGCAGCTTTTATTCTTTCCATAACTCCTTTAGGAAATCCAAATCCACCTGTAGTTATTAATTCTGCATCTAATGCTCTTTTTACAGCAGTTACATCGTCTCTTCCTTCTACTACTATTATTTCCTTTATCATCTAATCACCTTTTCGCTCATTTTACTTAATATCTTTATATTTTAAGCGTTATGCTAAATTTTATCAAGGCTACAAATCAGATTGTCCCTTAATTTAAATATTTTTATACAAAATAAAGGGATGTCTTAGACACCCCCTTTATCTTTATTTTATATTGAAAAATCTTTTAGCATTTTCTTTTGTAACTTCACAAACCTGCTCATATGAAATTCCTTTTTCTTGAGCTATTTTATCAGCTACAAATTGAACTAAAGAAGGATCATTTCTTTTTCCTCTATGTGGTTCTGGAGCCATATATGGAGAATCAGTCTCTATAAGTAAATACTCAAGAGGTATTTCTCTAACAACTTCTCTAGTTTTTTTGTTATTTTTAAATGTTACAGTTCCTGGTATAGATATTAAACATCCCATTTTAATATATTCTTTAGCAAGTTCTACATTCCCGCTATAACAATGAAGAACACATCCTATTTCAGGACTTTTTGTGTTTTTTATTATTTCAAATGTATCTCCATGTGCATCTCTATCATGAATTATTATAGGCAATTTAAGTTCATTAGCTAGTTCTATTTGTCTTTTAAACCATTCCTTTTGAGTTTCTCTTGGAGAGTTATCATAATAGTAATCTAAACCAATCTCACCTATAGCTTTTACTTTTTCATTTTGAGTAGCAAGTTTTCTTAATGTTTCTATATCATCTTCGTTCATTTCACCTACATCATGAGGATGAACTCCAACTGCAGCATATATAAAATCATATTTATTAGCTAATTCTACACTGCTTTTAGATGTTTCTATACAAGCGCCTGGATTTAAAACTAAATCTACACCTTTATTTTTAAGTGAGTTTATTAATTCTTCTCTATCTTCATCAAATCTTTCATCATTTAAATGTGCATGTGAGTCAAATAACATTTTGTCATCTCCTTATCTAACTTCGCAACCGTCTTTAGCTCCTTCTGTGAATGGTACGACTAAATCATCTCCATTATCTCCTGCAGCTAATATCATTCCTTGTGATTCTACCCCTCTTAATTTAACAGGTTTTAAATTACATACTACTGTAACTTCTTTTCCTATTAAATCTTCTGGCTTATACCACTTAGCTATTCCTGAAACTATTTGTCTTGTTTCTGGACCTACTTTTACTTGTGATACTAAAAGTCTATCTGCTTTTGGATGTTTTTCACAGCTTATAATTTTACCTATTCTAAGCTCAATTTTATCTAAATCATCTATAGATATTTCTGGTTTATGTTCTAATGGTGCTTCTACTTCTTCTTTTTTCTCTGAAAATAATTCTTGTAGTTCTTCTACTTCTTTTTCTATATCTAATCTTGGGAATAATGCATTTCCTTTTTCAACCTTTGTATTTTCTTTTATTAATCCAAAAGTTTTAGTACTTTCCCAAGTAGTTAAACTCTCATCATTTATTCCTAATTGTCCATATATCTTTTTAGCAGTATCGTTCATCATTGGATTTATAAGAGTTGCTACTATTCTTATAGATTCACATAAATTATATAACACTGCATCTAATTCATCTTTTTTAGCTTCATCTTTAGCTAAAGCCCATGGCATAGTTTCGTCTATATATTTATTAGTTCTTCTTATTAATTTCCAAGCTGATTCTAAAGCTTCATTAAATTGAAGTTTATTCATTTCTATTTCAAAGTTTTCAACTGAGTTTTTAGCTGTTTCTTTTAAACTATCATCAAACTCAGTACTTACTTTTGGCATTGGTATTATTCCTTCGTTATACTTCTCAACCATAGAAACAGTTCTACTTACTAGGTTTCCTAAATCATTTGCTAAATCTGAATTAAGTCTAGTTACAAAGTTTTTGTGAGTATAGTTACCATCTTGACCAAATGCAAATTCTCTTAATAAGAAGTATTTAAGAGCATCTACTCCATATCTTTCTATCATTTGTTCTGGGTATACTATATTTCCTTTAGATTTACTCATTTTGTCGTTATCAAATAATATCCATCCATGACCATATACTTGTGTAGGCATCTCTTCACCTAAAGCCATTAATATAGCTGGCCATATTATAGTATGGAATCTCATTATTTCTTTTCCTACTATATGAACATTAGCTGGCCAATACTTCTTATATTCAGAATCATCTTCACTCATATATCCTAAAGCTGTTATATAGTTACATAACGCATCTACCCAAACATATATAACGTGTTTTTCATCAAAAGGAACTTTAATTCCCCAATCAAAAGTAGTTCTAGTTACACATAAGTCTTCTAACCCTTTATCTAAGAAGTTTGCAACCATTTCATTTTTTCTAGATACAGGGAAACAGAAGTTAGGATCTGCAAATAACTCTCTTAATCTATCTTCATATTTAGATAGTTTAAAGAAATATGCCTCCTCTTTCGCTATATAAGTATCTCTTCCACAGTCAGGACACTTATTTCCTTCTAATAATTGAGATTCTGTCCAGAAACTTTCACAAGGAGTACAGTATCTTCCTTCATAAGATCCTTTATATATATCACCTTGCTCATATAACTTAGTGAATATTTTTTGTATTATAACTTCATGTCTTTCTTGAGTTGTTCTTATGAAATCATCATAAGATATATCCATAGTTTTCCATAGTTTTTGTATATCTGCTATCATTCCATCAAGGTACTCTATTTCTGTCATTCCCTTTTCTTTAGCAGTTTTTTGTATTTTTTCACCGTGCTCGTCTGTTCCTGTTAAGAATTTTACATCGTATCCACAGAAACGTTTAAATCTTGCTATTGCATCTGCTGCAACAGTTGTGTAAGTATGTCCTATATGTAAATTACCACTTGGGTAATATATAGGAGTTGTAACGTAAAAAGTTGGTTTTGTCATATATATTTTCCTCCTCATTTTCTATATAAATAAAAAACTCGCCTCCTATGATATACATAGGGGCGAGGTTATATTCGCGGTACCACCCTAACTTTATCTAATAAAAAATATTATATTAGATATCTCAAAAGACGATAACGAGTCCATCCGTTTTATCTTAAAAATAGATATTAATCTACTATTCGGATAAAATAGCTCCAAGACCATATTCAATAATGCTTTTAACACTAGCTTTCACCTTATCTAGCTCTCTGTAGGAAAAATAATTATTTACTCATCTCTTCATAGCTTAATTAGTTATTATATTTAACATAAAGTATATGTTATATTCATTGTTTTTGTTAATATTATTTTAATTCTTAGGTAATTATATTTAATCGTGAACTTTAGATTAATGTAATTACCAGCTCATAAACTTGAGCAACGGACCTGTTTATTACGGTCGTTGGCGACATGAGCGAAGCGAATTTTTATATAACTTATTAAGCTTAATTTTATTAAATTTACTACATTATGTCAATGTAATTTTCCTATATTACTATGTTTTATATAACTTTATCAAAGAATTGTTTAGCTCTTATATTTTTTGTATTTTCAAATACATCTTTAGGTGTACCCTCTTCTAGGATATACCCTCCATCCATAAATACAACTTTACTTGCAACTTCTTTAGCAAATCCGATTTCATGAGTTACAACAGCCATAGTCATTCCCTCATCTGCAAGTTCTTTCATAACATCTAAAACCTCTTTAACCATCTCTGGGTCAAGCGCAGACGTAGGTTCGTCAAATAGTAAAACTTCCGGTTTCATGGCTAACGCTCTAGCAATTGCTATTCTCTGTTTTTGACCTCCTGATAATTGAGATGGATATGCATCTTTTTTATCTAATAATCCAACTCTGTCTAACAAGTTTAATGCATCTTCAATAGCTTCATCTTTATTTATTTTTTTTAATTTAATAGGTGCTATAATTATATTTTCTAGTACTGTCATATTTGGAAATAAGTTAAAATTTTGAAACACCATACCTATATTTTCTCTAATCTTATTAACATCACATTTTTTATCTAGTATATTTTGATTATTAAAAATAATTTCTCCGTTATTTGGTTTTTCTAATAAGTTTAAACATCTTAACAACGTACTCTTTCCAGATCCACTTGGCCCTAAAATAGCTACTATTTCTCCTTTTTTTATATCTAAATTTATATCTTTTAATACTTCTAATTTACCAAATTTTTTCTTTATATTCTTTACTTGGATCATAATTTAACCTCCTTATTAAGCATTAGTAGTTTTGAAAATTTTAAAAGCAGATTTTGATTCTCTTACACTTTTATTTTCAAGTTTTAATTCAAATAATCCAACTAATTTAGATAGTGTAAATGTAAGTACAAAATAAATCATAGCTGCTACTAATAATGGCTCAAATGCTAAATAAGTGTTTCCTTTGACTATATCTGCACTATACATTAAATCTTGTATTCCTATTACAGAAACTATTGAAGATTCTTTTACCAAAACAATAAATTCATTTGCTAAAGCTGGAAGTACATTTTTCAATGCTTGAGGAATAATTACTAATCTCATACTAGTCGAGTAATCAAATCCTAATGATCTACTAGCTTCCATTTGTCCTTTATCTACTGATTGTATTCCTGATCTAAGAATTTCCGCTATATATGCACTTGAGTTAATAGAAAGTGCAACTATCGCTGATATATACTCAGATGGTATAGGCCCTACATCTGGAAATTTTATTCCTATTGTAGGGAATCCAAAGTAAATTATATATATTTGAACAAGTAAAGGAGTTCCTCTTAAAAATTCTATATATATTGAACCTAAAATACTAAAAATTTTATTTCTTGAAATTCTTGCCATACACACTATTACTCCAACTAAAAATCCTAAAATTAGTGTGCATATCGATATTCCAATTGTAATTTTCGTTCCATCTATAAAAAACTGTGAATAATCACTTAAAAAACTAAAATCCATTATAATTTACCTCCTATTTATTGCGCTAATTGAGTAGCTTTTTGAACAAACTCTTCTATTTTGTTTTTAGATTTTAATTCATCTAATGTTTTATTTACTTGATCTACTAAAGTTTTATCTTGAGATTTATCTATAGCTATAGCTGATCCTTCACCTTGATTTTGACCTAAATTTGCATTTGATTCTACAAGATCAGGATATTGTTTTAAGTATCCACTTATAGCTTCTTTACTTACTACAGCTGCATCAACATTATTATTTTCTAACTCTAAAATTACATCTGATATTTTCCCTAAAGATTTTATATTCTTAGTTTTTATAACATCCTTAGCTATAGTTTCTTGTAAACTAGCTTTTTGTACAGCTATATTTGCACTTTTTAAATCTTCAATATTTTTATATTTATCTTTATTAGAGTCTTTTACTAAAATAGTATGTTCTCCGTTGTAATATACATTAGAAAAATTAACAGCTTTTTTTCTTTCCTCTGTTGGACTCATCCCTGCAATTACCATATCTGCGTTTCCTGATTTAATTGCCCCTAATAGACCATCAAACTTCATATCTTTAATTTCTAACTTTACACCTAAATCTTTTGCTATTTCTTCTGCTATCATCATTTCAAATCCTACTATGCTATCTTTTCCATCCACTTTTTTATGGAACTCATACGGAGGGTAATCTGCACTTGTAGCTACTGTTAGTACTCCTTTATCTTTGATTGATTGCAATTGACTCTTATCCTCTTTTGATGATGAACATCCTACTACACCTAAAGTTAAAACTCCTATTAATCCTGTAAACACTACTTTTTTTAATATTTTCATTATAATACCTCCCAATTAATAATTATTAGTAATTGATAATACGTAGTTACTTTTGTTATAATTTTTTCCTTAATTGTCCACTTAAGCATAAAAAAAGCCCCTTAGCAAAATGCTAAGAGACGAAATTATCCGTGGTACCACTCTCATTGATAAGTTAATCAAATATATGCTAATACAAATATAATTCATTATATTAAAAAAGTCCCTTGGTTATAAAAACCAAGAGACGAATTATATCCGCGTTACCACTCTAATTGATAAGTAAACTTATCCACTCTATCCTTTAAGGCAGGCTCACCGATTACCATACTATTATTTCAGGCAACCTTCTCCAAAGCTCTCTTCACAATAAACTTCATTACTAGGCTCACACCAACCCTAGCTCGCTGAAACTCAATTTAATGTTACTCTCTTTTTCATAGAATTTAATTTTGAAATTTTATTATAAACTAATTATAGTGCCTTATTATGTAATTGTAAATAAAAATTTTTAAAATTTAACAAAAAACTTTTTTGTGCAAATTCTGCAAAATGTTTTTAGCCTATCGAACAATATTAGACATGCTATGTATAAGATATTAAATTTTAAGATTCAATATTTTAAGCAAATAATATGTAACATATAAACACAGCCGCTAATACACCTGCAACATGACTCATCATTGCACACGCTAAAGTATGTCTAGTATTTTTTATTTTTAAGCTTCCAAAATATATAGCCATTGTATAAAATATGGTTTCCGATGCTCCAACTATAGTTGCTCCCATTTGCTCAACTAAATTTCCCATTCCTACCCTACTTACAAGTTCATTATACATTCCTAAAGCTCCACTTCCCGATAAAGGTTTCACTATTATAAGACCTATAAGCTCTTTTGGAATACTAAATAATTCTGCTATAGGCTTAAATATAAACTCTAACATATCAATCCCTTTTCCACTTTTAAATATTCCTATTGCTAAAAATATTCCTATTATGTATGGCAATATACTCCATGTAGCCTTCAATCCATCTATAGCACCTTTAACGAAACTATCATATATATCTACACCTTTTATCTTTCCATGAATTACAATTCCTAAAATAATAATCGGTATTATAGAATTCGAAAATAAATCAATCATTACTTATACCTCCTTCTTTGAAGGAATTTACAACTTGTTATTGCAACTATTGTAGATATAATTGTCGCAAATAAAGTTGAAATAATTATTTCTCCTGGATTTGTTGATCCTCCATCTAACCTTAATTTAATCATGGTAAATGGAATAATTTGTATAGATGAAATATTTATTACTAAAAACATAATCATATCATTTGTGGCTGTATCTTTTCTTTTATTTAAAGTTTGTAATTCATTCATAGCTTTTAGTCCAAATGCTGTTGCTCCATTCCCTGCGCCTAACATATTTAAAACCATATTCATAACTATATATGACATAGCTTTGTGACCTTTTGGAATAGATGGAAATAATTTTTTTAAAATAGGATATAACATATCCCCTATTTTATTTATTAATCCAGAATCTTTAGCTATATTCATAATCCCCATCCAAAGGGCCATTATTCCGGCTAAACTTACTGCAAATTCAATTCCTTTAGATGATTCATTCAATATAACCTCATTTAATTGTGCTAAATTGTTTGTACATATGCTTCCTACTATCCCAATTGAAATCATCCAAAACCATATTTTTCCCATACAAATCTACCCCCTCTTATGAATTTTATGATAGTAAGTTCCCATATTATACTTGAAACTTATCCTATATTATGTTTTAGTATACTTATGTAATTTTTTTATATTTTTAGGGTAATAAGGAGATATATAATGAAAAATTTAACACTTCTTACTGACTTATATCAGCTTACTATGATTAATGGATATTTTGAGAATGGTGTTCATGATGATATAGTCGTATTTGATATGTTTTTTAGGAAAAACGCTTGCAAGGGTGGGTATACGATTGTTTGTGGTATAGATCAACTAGTTGAGTACATAAATAACCTTAATTTTTCCAACAGTGACTTGGAATATCTTAGGGGCTTAAACTTATTCTCAGATGAATTTTTAGATTTCTTAAAAGATTTTAAATTTACAGGAGATATTTATTCTGTTCCTGAAGGAACTGTAATGTTCCCAAATGAACCGATAATAAGGATTAAAGCACCACTTTATCAAGCTCAACTTATTGAAACTGCATTGCTTACAATAGTAAACTTCCAGTCACTAATAGCTAGTAAAGCTTCAAGAGTTTGCTTTGCAGCTCAAGGTGATTCCGTATTAGAATTTGGATTAAGACGTGCTCAAGGTCCAGATGCAGGAATATATGGTGCAAGAGCAGCTATAATCGGGGGATGTAGTGCTACTGCAAATGTACTCGCAGGGAAAATGTTTGATATCCCTATAGTTGGAACTCATGCTCATAGCTGGGTTCAAAAATTCGATTCTGAATTAGAGGCATTTGAAGCTTATGCAAAAATTTATCCAGATAAGTGCCTTCTATTAGTAGATACTTATGATGTTTTAAATAGTGGAGTTCCTAATGCAATTAAAGTCTTTAAAGATTTAAAGACTAAAGGCTATAAACCAGTTGGAATCAGACTAGACTCTGGTGATTTAGATTATTTATCTAAAGCATGTAAAAAAGTATTAGATTCAGAAGGTTTCACGGATATACAAATAACAGCATCTAATGATTTAGATGAATATGCTATATCAAGTTTAAAATCATCTGGTTCTCCAATTAATTCTTGGGGAGTTGGAACAAAGCTAATAACTTCAGCTGATTCTCCATCATTAGGAGGAGTTTATAAACTGGTAGCGTCTTTTAAAAATAACCAAATTGAACCAAAAATAAAAATTTCTGAAGATCCAGAGAAAATTACTAACCCTGGATACAAAAAAGTTGTTAGAATATATAATAATCAAGGAAAAGCTGAAGCAGATTTAATAATGCTTGAAGATGAGGTTCTAGATACTACAAAACCATTGACTGTGTTCCATCCAGTATATACATGGAAGAAAAAAACATTTAAAAATTATACAATCAGAGAGCTTTTACAACCTTTATTTGTTAATGGAAATTGTGTATATGAAAAAAGATCAGTGTCTGAAATAAAAAAATATGCTCAAAATGAACTAAATACTTTATGGAGGGAATATAGACGACTAGTCTATCCTCAAACATACAAAGTTGACTTATCTGAAAATCTTTGGAATCTAAAAAATTCTATGCTAGACACTAAAAAAAATATTTAACTAATATCGAAAGTCGAAAGGAGTTTTAATATGGATGCAACAGATTTTAAAATTATAGAACTACTACAAGAAGATGGTAGAATTTCCATGAAGGATTTAGGGAAAATAGTAGGTTTGACATCACCTGCAGTTTCAGAAAGAGTTAAAAGATTAGAGGAATCTGGAGTTATTAAAGGCTATAAAGCTATCGTAAATCCAGATAAATTAGGAAGAGTAATTAAATCTTTTATAAATATATCTTTACCTAGTGAAAACTATCAATCTTTTATAGACTACGTTAAACGTGATAACCGTATTGTTGAATGTCATCATATAACTGGAGATGATTGCCTTTTACTAAAAGTTATAGTCCCAGATATGTATGCACTTGAACAAGTAATTGATAAAATTAAACAAGTCGGAAGAACTAAAACATCAGTTATTCTTTCAACTATAATCGAAGGTAAATCTATATTATAAATAAAAATAGAGGATGATTTTTTCATCCTCTATTTTAATCCCAAATATTCTTCTAGTGTTAAATCATTCATTTTAAAATTATTACTATGCTCTTTACCTACATATCTATAATGCCAAGATTCATACATATACCCAGTTATATCTTCTTTACCTTTTGGGTATCTAAGTATAAATCCATACTTATATGCATTTTCATACAACCACTTAGCTTGTGGTGTATTGTCAAACCATGGGCCTATTGATTTTTTATAATTTCCATTTGATATATCTAAAGCTAGCCCTGTTTGATGTTCACTAAACCCTGGTACTGAAGAGTATCTATCAGCAGCTTCTTTTCCATCTCGTTGAACATAATTATTATATAGTTGAACTTGTGTATCATAACTTCTATATCCGCTTCTTACATTTATTTCAAGTCCATCTTTCTTTGCAGCTTCTTGCATTTCTTTAAAAGCTTCCATTGCTTCATAATCTTCACTTCCACTTGCTGGAGCATATTCACTAGGAAGACCATAATCTTTATTCGCAACCAATATTCCATCTATATAAAGAGGTTGTATACCTTCTATATACTCACTTCTTTCATGTTTTGGTTTTTTTTCTATAGATTCAATTTTATCCTCATTTACATCTGCATAAGTATCCTTTTCTTTTGATGATATCATGCTGTATGCTTGGAATACAATAATTGCTATAACTATAGCTACTATGCCTTTCTTTAACATAAATTCCCCCCATTATTCTATTTTTCAAACAATATTTATTATTATACTCCAAAATATTACTTAGTTCTATAATATATGACCTTTGTAATCTAATTGACATTATATAACTCAAAAATAAAAAAGCTATCTTAACAAGTAGAATATAAATCTACAAGTTAAAATAGCTTGTTAATTCTTAATTATAAAGTTATAGCTTTCTCTATTCTCTCTAGACCCTCTTTTATGTTTTCTAATGATGTTGCATAAGAAAGTCTTATGTAATTATCATTTCCAAATCCTATTCCTGGAACAACAGCTACTTTTGCATCATCTAATAAATAATCAGCAAAGTCTATTGAATTTTTTATTTCTTTTCCATTTAAAGTTTTACCTAATAGTTTACTTATATTTACCATTACATAAAAAGCCCCTTGTGGTTTTAAGCATGATAAATTCTCTATAGAATTAATTTTATCAACCATGAAGTCTCTTCTTTCTTTAAATGCTTCAACCATTTCCTTCAATGTATCCTCTGGGGCATTTAAAGCAGCTATTGTAGCATATTGAGCTATAGTATTTGGATTTGAAGTAGCATGACTTTGGAAATTCGACATAGACTTAGCTATTTCTTTTTTACAAGCAGTGTATCCTATTCTCCAACCTGTCATTGCATAAGCTTTTGCTACCCCATTTACAACTATTGTTAAATCTTTTATATCTTCATTAAACGATGCTATACTTTTATGAGTTCCTTCATATAATAATTTTTCATATATTTCATCTGAGATTACATATATATTATTTTTTACAGCTAAATCAGCTATAGCTTTTAAATCTTCTTCTTTATAAGCTGTTCCAGTTGGATTATTTGGTGTGTTTAATATTATTGCTTTAGTTTTATCTGTTATTGCTGATTCTAAAGCTTCAACTGTATATTTAAATTCAGCTTCTTCTGGACACTCTACAAATACAGGTTTTGCATCTACTAATCTTATTAGTTCTGGATAACTTACCCAATATGGATTAGGAACTATTACCTCATCCCCAGGATTACATATCGCTGATAAAGTATTAAATAATGAGTGTTTAGCTCCATTAGAAACAACTATTTGATCTTTAGTGTATTCTAAGTTATTATCTCTTTTTAATTTATCACATATAGCTTGCTTTAAACTATCCATTCCTGAAGCAGCAGTATACCCTATACTCTCATTTTCTATAGCATCTATAGCTGCATCTCTTATGTGTTTTGGAGTTCTAAAATCAGGTTCCCCTGCCCCAAATCCTATTATATCTACGCCTTGAGCTTTTAAGCTCTTAGCTTTTGCAGTTATAGCTAATGTTACCGATGGTTGAATTGATTTTAATTTATTTGATATATCTTTTCTCATTCTTTATCCTCCCCAAGCTTAAGTCATTTATAAAATCGTTTTCCAAGATATTATTTTTTAACCTTTTTTTAATAAAATCTTTAAATATAAACGTAATAAAAGTGTATTAACTTAAAAAATTAACACACTTTTATAATATACAAATTTTTACAAATTGTCTATATCTTAATATTAAATAAAATTTTACTATACTTATATTACAACGGCTTTACTTTTATCTAAACTAACCTCTCTCATATCGATATATGTAGTTAGTTATTGCATAGTTCATATACGATTTAATTATACCCATATCTTCATCTGGTCTTATTAATTTTCGAGTTGATACTATATCAACATATCCTATAATAAATATATCTATGCTTTCATCTTTTAGGTCATCAAATATATTAAATAATCTTTCTTTGGACATATCATTATTTCTGTATAACTCAAGTAATGACATATGATATCTAATATATTTGTATAAAATAGATGAATTTAATTCACTTAAATTTAATGTTTTAGAAATTTCTAATGATTTATTTGCTCCTAATATTTCGTGTTTTTTAAAATGGATCCTTCCATTATCATCAACAGTTTGAGCTATAGGTTTACCCATATCATGTAGGAATATCCCTAATTTTATAAGAT
Source organism: Paraclostridium sp. MRS3W1 (assembly GCF_032465715.1). Lineage (NCBI taxonomy): Bacteria > Bacillati > Bacillota > Clostridia > Peptostreptococcales > Peptostreptococcaceae > Paraclostridium > Paraclostridium sp. MRS3W1. The sequence continues at coordinate 71,689 of NZ_JAWDJM010000161.1, forward strand.
CTATTTTTTTCATTCCATTTTCTAATTCTTTATTTAAAGATTCAAATACTCTATCTTTCAAATGACTTTCAAAAAATTTTTCTTCCTTTAAAATATCTTCAAATAATTTAACAGCTAGAATTGAATGTTCAAAGCAATTTATAACATGATATTTGCATTCACCTACACTCTTCATATCAATAGTAATCGGTAATATTTTTGATAAATCGCCCGACTCATCCATTTTTTTTATTGAATCAACTGTATTTTCACTTTTTATACAATCCATTAGCTTTTTTACTAATGTCATGCTTTATCACCTCTATTTTATAAATCTAGAACTTGTTTATATACTATATCTTTCTTTAACTTTCTTTCTTTACAAACAGCTTTGATTGCATCTTTTTTACTTATACCTTCTTCCATAAGCTTTAGAACATACTCTCTCTCATTTAAATCATCGTATTCACAAACTTTTTTCACTTCACCTTTAAAGCCTTCAACTATAAGTACAAATTCTCCTTTTACTTCTCTTTCATTAAAAATTTCTATACAACCTTGTATGTCTTTTCTTATTATTTCTTGATACTTTTTAGTTAATTCTCTATTTATTGCTATAGATCTATTACCTAATACTTTTAACATATCTTTTAAAGTATCTTTTAGTCTATGTGGTGATTCATAGAATATAATAGTTCTTTTTTCATATTGTAATTCTTCTAGTTGAGCTCTTCTTCTTTTTTTATCTCTATCTAAAAAACCTTCAAATGCAAATTTCCCAGTTTCAAGCCCTGAACCTATTAATGCCGTGATAGATGCAGTAGCTCCAGGTAATACAACTACTTCAATATCATTTTCAATAGCCTGTTTTATTACTTCTTCTCCAGGGTCTGATATTCCAGGCATTCCAGCGTCACTTATCAACGCTATATTTTCTCCGCTTAGTAATTTATTTATTAAATATCCACCTTTATTATCTTTGTTATATTCATGATAACTTGTTAATGGTTTCGATATTTCAAAATGATTTAAAAGTTTAATACTATGTCTAGTATCTTCTGCTGCTATTAAATCAACTTCATTTAAAACTCTTAAGGTTCTATATGTTATATCTTCTAAGTTTCCTATTGGAGTTCCACATACATATAATTTTCCACTCATTTACTTTTCTCCTATATCTTGATTTGCATATATGTCATCAATTTCTTTAGTATAATTTCCATCCTCATCATAAACATATAATGGATCTAATATTTTTAAATCTGGTCTTCCACCCTTAGTAAATTGAACTAACATTATGTTAGGAGCTTTGCCTTGCTTAGGATGAATAAACTGAATTTGCTTTGGCTCTAACTTATACTGTCTTGCTAATGTTATTATTTCTATCAGTCTAGTTGGTCTGTGGATCATATAAAACTTACCTGTATCTTTCAATAATCTAGATGCTGATCTTATAACATCTTCTAAATTGCATTTTACTTCATGTCTTGATATAGCTTTTTTATCATTTGGATTTTTTATTCCATTATCATGCATATATGGAGGATTTGAAGTAACTACATCAAACTTGTTAACTTCTAAAGTTTTATCTATTACTTTTATATCTCCATTTACAATTTTAACTCTATCTTGTAAGTCATTTAATAGTACAGATCTTGAAGCCATCTCATAAACTTCTTCTTGGATCTCTACACCTATAATTTCCTTAGCTTCACTTTTACCAGCTATTAATATTGGTATTATACCTGTTCCTGTTCCTAAATCTACTACGCTAGCACCTCTTTTTACTTTAGCAAAGTTAGCTAGTAAAACAGCATCTACTCCAAAACAAAATCCAGTTGTGTCTTGTATCAACCTTAGTCCTTTAAGTTGAATATCATCTATTCTTTCCGTCTCTTTTATTTTTACGTCCATAAATCTACTCCTTAACATTAAAAATTCGCTTCGCTCATGCCACCAACGACTTCATCCGTTGCTTAAAATCTTTTTAACGCTCAAAATATAGTGTTTTGATACAAATAAATTTTGTAGATTATTCACAAATTCCAGCAAGTGTAATTTCTTTAAGCGTTAAAAATTCACAATTTAAAGGGTAGGAAATATCCTACCCCCTATTAATCTTCTAATTTTTTTAACTCTCTTAATGTCTCTGCATCAAGTTTTTCATCTTTTTGTCCACATCCAGCACATTTCTTAGCTTCTTGTAAAATCTTTATATCTTCTCTTTCATAAAGTTTTATGTTTTTATCTTGTAATTCTACTTTAATTTGTTCTAAAAGAGGGTTAATTTCAATTACTTTTCCTTTTCCATCTGGAGATTGTACTATAGAACCTACTGTTGGCATTTTTTCTAATGCTTCACTATATACATCGTGTTCATATTTTAAACAACAGAATAATCTACCACATATACCTGAAATTTTAGTAGGATTAAGTGATAAACTTTGATCCTTCGCCATTTTTATAGAAACAGGTTGGAAATCTCCTAACCAAGAAGAACAACATAGTCTTCTTCCGCACGGTCCAAGTCCACCTATAGATTTAGCTTCATCTCTTACTCCAATTTGTCTTAATTCTATTCTAGTCTTAAATATAGAAGCTAAGTCTTTTACAAGTTCTCTAAAATCTATTCTTCCTTCTGCTGTAAAGTAGAATATTAGCTTATTTCTATCAAATGTATACTCACAATCTATAAGAAACATAGTTAATTCATGTTCTTTTATTTTTTGTTGGCAAACCTCAAAAGTTTCTTTCGCCTTTTCTTTATTTTCTAAATAAATCTTAGTATCTTCTTCTGTTGCTATTCTTACAATAGGTTTTAAAGGTGATACTAGCTCACTTTCATCTAATTCCTTAGGTCCTACTACAACCTTACCATATTCTAATCCCCTTGCAGTTTCTACTACTACATCTACATTTTTCTCTATTTCAAATTCTACAGGATCAAAATAATATATTTTTCCTGCACTTTTGAATCTAACACCCACTATTCTTATCATTTAATCACCTCATATATATTTAAAGACATCACTTGTATACTCAAATTAAAGTTACAATTACTTCTTAACTTTTTCTTAGTCTCTTCTATTATATCAATAATCTTAGACACTTGAGAATAGTTAATTTTTTTGCTCATATTTTGTAAAAATGTTATTTTATCTATATTTATAATCATATCTTTATTTATATTTTCTTTTAACATCATTATATCTCTAAAATAATTCAAAGTTATATCCAAAACTTCAATAATATTATCTTTATATTTATCATACTTACTTGGAAGTTCTAATATATCAACTACATTCTTATCTAACATAGTTTGTATATTACTTTGAATATCCTCTCTCATTACCATAAAATCTGATGACTCAGACAATTCTAAAGCTTTGCTTATACTTCCTCTAGAAAATGTAGCTAACATACTAGCTTTTCTATCTTCAATTCCCTTTGTTTTCAAATACTCCTTTAATTCTATAAACGGTATTGGTAAAAACTTTACTATATCGCATCTTGACTTTATTGTATCTAGTAATGAGTTTTTATTATTTGTTAAAAGTATTATTATTACGTAGTTAGGTGGCTCTTCTAATGTTTTTAATAATGCATTTTGAGACTCTATAGTCATTTTTTCCGCATCAGTAATTAAATATATTTTATAATCTCCATGTGGCTTTATTATAACATCAGTCTGTAAGCTTCTTATTTGAGCTATTTTTATACTTGCACCTTGAGGTTCTATAGATATAAAATCAGGGTTATTCTCAAGGTGTTTTGTTTTAAGTAAAAATTTTGCAAACTCTTGTGCAAGTGTGCTTTTACCAACTCCATTTATTCCCTCAAATAAATATGCATGATTTATTTTATCTTTTGTAATAGAGTTTGATAAATATTTTTTAGCAAAACTTTGTCCTATAATATTTTCAAAATACATATCTATTTCTCCATAGAATCTATAGTTTTTTTAACGACTTTATATATTTCTTCATGTATGCTATCTATACTTCTTAATTTTTCATCGTTTATACAATCAATCTTATTCCAATTATACTTGTTTGCTATATATAAAGAGTTATTATATGATCTTGTTAGATAGTCTATATCACTTTCATGTATATCCTTTTTTTCTTCTCCTGTAAACTTATTTTTTCTATTTTCCATAAGTTTTTTACTAAACTCTACAGGAACATCCAAAAATACTACACAATCTGGTTGTGGAATCTTATATAAATTAAACTCAAAGTCAAATAACCAATTTATATATTTATCTCTTTCTTGTTCGTCCATTTTTGATGCTTGATGAACCATATTTGAAGTAGTATATCTATCTGCTATTATAATTCCGCCTTCATTATAAAAAGATTCCCATTCCGTTTTAAAAGATGCGTATCTATCTGCTGCGAAGAATGTAGAAGCTACATATGCATCTACGTCATTAGCATTTTTCCCGAAGTCTCCATTTAAATACATCTTAACTAGTGAAGCAGAATCTGATTTATAGTTTGGATATTCGACTTTTTTTACTTTATACCCATCCTCTATTAATCTATTGTATAATTTTTTGGTTTGAGTTGCTTTTCCGCTAGCATCTGAACCACTTTCTATAATTATTAACTTTCCTTTCATTTTTTACACCTATCAATATTGATCACGCTTAATATACTCATCGTAACTAATATTGTCTTCCTTTCTTATGAATTTAATCTATGTCTATAACTTGAATAAACCTAAGTTCACTATCTTTAACTCCATTAACGTTCATTCCCTTAGATTTACATTCTATAATGTATTCAATAACTTCTTTTGTGATCTCTTCTCCTGGAGATACTAAGCTAACTCCAGGTGGATATGGTATTATATATTCACCTGAAATTTTTCCTATGCTATTCTCTATTTTAACATTTTTTTTATCCATATAGAATGCTTCTCTTGGACTTAATATCTTTTTAGGTAATTTAATTGGATACGATACGCTTTTTAAATGATCTTCTTTCTTATAAATTTTATCGATTTCAAATAATACATCTTTTAACTTTAAAAATTCATCTTTTGTATTCCCAATTGTTGCAATCAATAAAACACCATAATAATTAGATAACTCAACCTGTATATTATAATTTTCTCTTAAAATATTTTCTAATTCATGTCCCGTAATCCCAAGTTTCTTTGTATTTAAAAATATTTTAGTATAATCTTTACTTTCATCTACTTTAATATTTTTAAGCTTATAAAGTTCACTTTTAAATTCATTTATATTGCTTAAAAGTTTGTCCATCAAATCAAACCCGTTTTTTTCGTATATATCTACAGCTATATCCAAAGATGCCATAAGTAAATATGATGGGCTTGAAGATTCCGTTATTCTCAGCATATTTGTTAACTTATTTATATTTATTCTATTTCCTTTAATATGAATCATAGATGATTGTGTAAAGGATGGTAATGTTTTATGAGTACTTTGTATTACTATATCTGCGCCTTGGCTTAATGCTGTCTCTGGTAGCTTCTCACTTAACCCTAAGTGAGCTCCATGGGCTTCATCTATTATAACAGTCATACCTTTTTCATGTGCATAACTACAAATAGACTTTAAATCAAATACATCTCCAAAATAAGTTGGATAAGTCAGAAAAACTGCCTTGGAATCTAAATTTGAGTCTATAACTCTTTTTACATCATCAAAACTAACTCCAGATAAAGTATTACTATCTTTATTTATACTAGGGTTAACATAAATTGGATCTATATCTCCAATTATACAAGAATTAATCGCTGACTGATGGCAATCTCTATTTAGTATTATTTTTTCTTTAGGATTTACAGAAGCCATTATAGCTGCCTCAATTCCACAAGTAGATCCATTCACTAAATAAAAAGTTTTATCGCTTTTAAATACTTCTGAAGCCCTTTTAAGAGACTCTTTTATACACTCTTCTGGTGAATGTAAATTATCCGTCCCTGGAATCTCAGTTGTATCTAGTTTGTATAAATTTTCAAGTATATCTTGATACCCTAGCATTTTATATATAGCGCCTTTCTTATGACCTGGCATATGAAATGATATTATATTGTCATCAACTATTTTTCTTAAAGAATCTATTATTGGTGTATTCATTATTTTAACTTTTACTTTAACTTACATTTCAAGCTAAAGATCCTCCTCCCAAAACATATTGTGATTATATTAAACGACTATTTTAATCATATAATTATAATCAAGTTTTTTAAAGTATCTTTTATCATTTTTTACCTTATATTTTAATCCCATCTCGTATAATCGAATTTTTTTTATTTTTATACAACAAAAAATGGTAGATATTTAGTTTGTACAGCAGCGGTCATTCAAAACATCTTTTCTTATCATTTAACTCATATATTACAAGCGTAATTCTTTTATATTTTCGTACAACAAAAAGTGGTTGATATTTAGTTTTCAGCGAAGTGGTCATTTAAAGCATCTTCTCAGCTTTATGACCCAAGCGCAAACTAAATATCAACCACCACATAAATCCACGTAAAATAAAAAAGATTACGCGGCTACGTCCTACTCTCCCAGGCAGCTTCCCACCAAGTACCATCGGCGCTAAAGAGCTTAACTTCTGTGTTCGGAATGGGAACAGGTGTATCCTCTTTGCTGTAATAACCGCATAATCTTTATTTAGAGTTAGTACTCTAAAAACTGAATAACATTTGTAAGATTAAATAATCTTGGTCAAGTCCTCGATCTATTAGTATCGGTAAGCTACATACATTGC
>NZ_JAWDJM010000162.1:0-22443 GCF_032465715.1 Paraclostridium sp. MRS3W1
GCACTTAATAAAAGAGTAGTTATATAATATTTTTTCAGATTTTATTTACCCTATTAATTAATGTAATTTTCAAAATCAATAGATATTATATTATATTATAATTAGAAAAATTATGCAATATTTATATGAATTTTTTTATTTATTTATTAAAATTTAACATATATTCTGTTTTACCCTTAACCTATAAGTATTATAATTTATATAGTAGGATATTTTTAATCAATTTCATATATACTTCATGTTTAAATATTAAACTAATACTAACAATTTACTAAGTCTAACTTTTAACAGGAGGATCCTAAAATGAAAATTAACTTTTTACCAAGAACTAAATTAGGACGATATAGCGTAATAATTATGGCTTTAACTCTAATATTTTTTATAGTTGGTTCTTTAATGTCTTGGGATTTTTCTTATTACGGATTTAAGTTTATAGCAAAAAATCAAATTCATATAGCTGTATTATTTATTATATTCATCCTGGGAGTCCTAGCTTGTGCTTTAGGTTTTATAGCTATAGATAAAAAAAGAGATAAATCAATTTTAGTACTTATCTCTATAATATTAGGAATAAATAATATTGTTGGATTCTTTAGTTTTATTGCACATATATTTATATAATAATAAAAGTATAGGCTATATAAAAAGTTTATAGCCTATACTTTTATTATTTTAGTTTAAATTTTATTAATAAATTCATATAAAAATTTTTTCCGAATAAAATTATCATAAGCTTTTTAGTATATAATTCGCACCACTTCGAACTATATATATGTTAATAATAATTAAGTAAACTTCATATGTTAGTTTTTTCAATATTTTCATGAAAACGTTTCTTTTTATTTTTTTATTCTAAGCTTCACGTTGTTGACAACATATCTATGCAAGAGTAGTATACCTTAATGTAATGTTAATTATATATGTTTTTAAAACTATTAGGGGGGATAATTAATTTTATGAAATCTAATATAAAAAATATAGTATCTTCTGAGGTGTTTACCAGGAAGCTTACTTATATGTGCAACTATAATTTCTATAACTTTAGCAAATAGTCCATTTTCATCTGTTTATCATCATCTATTGGGAGAATTTAAATTTTTAGGTCACTTTAATATACATATGTTAGTAAATGATTTTTTAATGGCCATATTCTTTTTATTAGTAGGACTAGAAATAAAACATGAATTACTATATGGAAATTTATCTAGCTTCAAAAAAGCTTCTTTTCCTATATTTTCAGCATTGGGTGGAGTGATTGTTCCAGCAATTATATTTATGGTATTTAATAAAGGGACTCAATTTGAAGCTGGCGTTGGAATTCCAATTTCAACTGACATAGCTTTTGCTGTAGGTATTTTTATGATACTAAAAAACAAATTAAATCCAGCTTTAAAAATATTCTTACTTTCTTTAGCTGTTGTAGATGATTTAATCTCTATATTTGTAATTGGATTTTTGTATTCTTCTAATATAAATTTTAAATTTTTATATTTAGCATTGTTTTTTACTTGTATTTTAATATACATGAACATAAGACTTAGAATCAATAAAATTTATCCATATTTGATAATTGGATTTTTTATATGGGGACTTATATATTTAAGTGGTGTTCACGCTACTATAAGTGGTGTTTTAATTGCAATATCAATTCCATCTACTAAGCTTAGAAATGAAAAAAAACCTATTTCATGTAAGTTAGAACATAAATTAAGTCCATTGTGCAATTTATTTATACTACCGCTATTCGCTTTAGCAAATACTGCAATAACCCTAAATTTAAATATAGACATTTCTAGTAGTGATACTTTAATCAAAGGAATTATAGCTGGACTATCAATAGGAAAACCGTTAGGTATAATGACATTTGCATTTATAGCAACAATGCTCGGTCTTACAGAAAAGCCTAAGGGCTCAACTTGGTTATCAATCTTCTCTGTATCAATACTTGCCGGGGTAGGCTTTACAATGTCTATATTCATCTCAGAAATAGCTTTTGCTAATAACCCTGAGTTTGTAAGTATTGCTAAAATTTCTATATTGTTAGCATCCTTAATTTCAATAATTTCAACTTATATAATAGCTACTTTTGCTAGCAAAAATACTGCGTTTAACAAAAGCTATACATTTAAACATAAAAAGACTGCTTAAATAAAAGGCTTGAAACAATAATTTGTTTCAAGCCTTTTATTTTTTCGCTATATAATATACTTAATTTCACTTTTAGGAAATTCATTTAGTATGTTCTCTTTAAAAAATTCTTTCATATCTAATAACTGTTCTTTTGTGTATACGTATTTACCATATCCAAATTGTCCATATTTAAACGTTCTGTGATCATCAACCATTGGAAGAGTAGTTTCTGGGAAAATTTCTATTATCCTATTTTTTGCTTTAGTCGTATATCGATGAGAAATAACTTCAAAAGTCAGTGTTTCATGATAATTTTCAGGTAATGTATCCTTTATATGTTTTATTAATTTTTTATAGTCATCTTTCCAGTTTTCGTATAAAAAAACTGGTGCAATTATAAATCCTATTTTATACCCAGCTTTAGCTGCTTTTGCAGCAGCTTCAATTCTTTTATTAGAAGATGCCGTATAATGCTCATAAGAATCTATTATTTTAGGCGTGTTTATACTAAATCTTATTTCTGTATGATTATTATGATTTATATTTAAAAGACTGTCTATATCGCTATATTTAGTTACAAATCTAAATCTTCCTTTATCTTCTTTCCCAAAAAATTCTATTACACGCTTTAGTGAATTTGTATAAGGTTCCAATGGAATTGGGTCTGATGTTGCAGCTCCCTCGAATATAGTTATCTCTGGCTCTCTTTCATCAATATACTTTTTAGTTTGATTTAATACATCATCCATGTTTACAAAAACTTTTACAAATGGTTTATCTCCTAATTGTGTATTTAAATAACAGTATTCACACCTACCCATACATCCACTTACAATTGGCAATTGATAGTGTGCTGAAGGTTTGCAGGTTTGAAACTTTAAGCTGCTTCTTTTTCCAACAACTAAAGTTTCTTTTCCTGATCTGTATTGTTCAAATAAATTTTCTCCCGGAATGTTGCTCTTTACCCTATTTGATGTTAATTGTATAATTTCTACATTTTTATTGTCTTTCACCATGTCATAAATTTTTTTTCCAATGTATGTATCTATTGAGCCTTTTTCAAATATAACTCTTTTAGGATTAAACATTTTTTCACCTCTCAAAATTAATTATTTCTTATAGCTTCTCCAATTTTACTTAAAGTAAAAGATTCCATGTTAATAATTAATAAATAAATAATAATAAAGTATATGAAAATATTTAGCAAACGTAATTTTATTAAGTACAAAAAATGCAATAGTTTTAACCTATTGCATTTTTATTAATTAACTTATTTTTCTTTGTTCATTTTCATAAGAATTTCTTCACCTTTAGAAACTAATGATTTAGTCATAGCTCCTCCAACTTGTTCTCCAGCAAGAACGTTTTTAGATATTCCTTCTATAGTATTTTGAGGTGCATTACTTTCAACTTTACCACTTATCATATTATAGTTATATCCAAGTTCATTAGCTATTTCCATTTTAAACATATTTAAAGCTTGTTTTGCATTGCTGTTTATTGTTTTACTCATTGAAATACATCCTTTCATTTGTTTTACTTATACAATAGGATGCACTTAATTTTAAATATAATTCAATGGATTATGTTTAAAATTAAATCTAAAAAAGACTCCTATATAGGAGCCTTTTAATATTATAAACAAAATTTCATATTATTTTCCTTGTTTTTCATAGTCACTTAAAAACTTAGCTATTCCTATGTCTGTTAAAGGATGTTTAGCCATTTGTTCTAAAACTTTAAATGGTATAGTCGCTATATCAGATCCTGCCATAGCACACTCTGATACATGTATTGGATTTCTTATACTTGCAGAAATTATTTCTGTTTGCATATTATGAACTTCAAATATGTTTGCTATTTCACTTATAAGCTCTACTCCTATAGCACCTATATCATCTAATCTTCCTACAAATGGACTTACATAAGTTGCCCCTGCTTTAGCTGCAAGTAATGCTTGTTGTGATGAGAATATTAATGTAACATTTGTTTTTATTCCTTTTTCAGTTAATATCTTAACTGCCTTTAATCCCTCTATACACATAGGTATTTTTATAACTATGTTTTTATGTAGTTTAACTAATTCCATAGCTTCTTCAACCATTTTATCACACTCTAAACTTATTACTTCCGCACTTATAGGTCCATCCACTATACTACATATTTCATTTATAACTTCTTGAAGATCTCTACCTTCTTTAGCTATAAGAGATGGATTTGTTGTTACCCCATCTATTATACCCCAAGTATTTGCTTCCTTTATTTCATTTATGTTAGCTGTATCTATAAATATTTTCATTTTTATGTCTCCTTTTTATTTTTATAAAGCTACTATTGCGCCTACTATTAATGCACTTAAAACACTTACACAGAATCCACCTATCATACCTCTAAATGCTAACTCTGCTAGTTGTCCTCTTTTTTCAGGACAGAATACTGATATACCTGATATACAAATTCCCATACTAGATATATTTGCAAAACCTGTTAAAGATATCGCCATCATTAATCCAGTTCTATAGTCAAGAGTGTTTAATATTTGTCCTAATTCTCCAAAAGCAACAAATTCATTTAAAGCTAACTTACTTCCTAATAATTGTCCTGCTGTTAATATACTTTCTTTTGGTATTCCCATGAAAAATCCTATAGGTGCAAATACATAAGATAATATACCTTCTAATGATAACCCTACGATTGAAAGTCCTCCATTAACTAATGCAACTAAAGCTATTATAGCTATTAATGATGCTCCAATTCCAAGTGCCATATGCATTCCATCAGTAGCGCCTTGAGATATCGCTTCCATTATATTACTATTATTTCCTTTATTATCTATTGTTACCTCATCACTATTTATTGTAGTTGCAGCACATTCTACAACAGCAATAGTGCCTGTTCCATTTTCAGTTTCTATTGTTTCACTACTTACTTTTTCAACTTCATATACTTTTTCTGGAAGTATTATTTTAGATATTATTATACTTCCTAAAGGAACTAAAGCTCCTCCTATCAATAAATATTGCATTGGAATTCCAAGACCTGCATATCCACCAAGAACAGTAGCTGACATACTACCCATTCCTGATATTAGAACTAACATTATCTCACTTTCAGTCATACCAGATAAATATTTACTTACAAGTATAGGTGACTCTGTCTGCCCTAAAAACATATTTGCAACTGCCACGAAACTTTCTACTTTACTTGTTCCTAGTACTTTTTCTATTGCTCCTCCTATAAGCTTAACAACAAAACCTATAAGACCTATATAATAAAGTGCTGCTACAAGCGCAGATATAAATATTATATTACCTAAAACTTGAATACCAAATATCATTCCTGTTGGTGCACCTGCATCTGCTAAAGGTCCAAATACAAATCCAAGACCTTGTGCTCCATAACTTAATACTTTTGTTACAACGTCTGATATTTTTTCTATACCCATTCTTCCTAAAGGAAACTTTAATAATAGAAATGCTAAAACTACTTGAATTCCTAAAGCTTTTAATATCATCTTTTTATTGACATCTTTTTTATTTGGAGATACTAAATATAATCCTCCTAATAAAAGAGCTATCCCTACTATATTTAACACTATTGCCATTTTAATCGCCCTCGTTTTTCTATATGATAAGTTTTTTGATTGGTGTGATTTTAATCAGATACTATTTATATTTTTAAATTTCAATAGTATCTGATTAGCTTTATATGTTAGTTTTTAATTTGACGTTAATTATATTTCATGAACTATACTTTTTACTAAACTTAAGAATTGTTCTTTTACTCTTTGAGTAGTTTCTATTACTTCCTCATGATTTAAAGGTTGATCAAGTATTCCTGCTGCCATGTTAGTTATGCAAGATACCCCTATAACATTTAATTTGCTATGAGATGCAACTATTACTTCTGGCACTGTTGACATTCCAACTGCATCAGCTCCTAATATTTGAGCCATTCTTACTTCAGCAGGTGTTTCATATGTTGGTCCAGTGAAGAATGCATACACACCTTCTTTTATATCAATATTTAATTTTTTTGCACATTCTTTAGCTAATTCAACATATTTTGGAGTATATGCAGTTGACATATCTGGGAATCTTACTCCTAGTCTATCATCATTTTTACCTATTAGAGGATTATTTCCACCTAAATTTAAATGATCTTTTATAATCATTAAATCTCCAGGATTAAACTCTTTATTAGCTCCTCCTGCAGCATTTGTTACAAATACAGTTTCCACTCCAAGAGCTTTCATAACCCTTACAGGGAATGTTGTTTCTTGCATTTTATATCCTTCATAAAAATGGAATCTACCTTGCATAGCTACAACATCTTTTCCTTCTAATTTACCTATTACAAGTTGTCCTTTGTGTCCTTCAACTGTTGAAACAGGAAAGTTTGGTATTTCATCATAGCTAATTATCACAGGATTTTCTATTTCATCTCCTAAAACACCTAACCCTGATCCTAGTATAAGTCCTATAGTTGGATTTGAATTTATTTTAGATTTTATATAATTTGCACTTTCTGTTATTTTTTCATATAAGTTGTTCATTATATATACCTCACTTTTCTATTTATGTTTGTTTTTTAAAACGTTTTCTTATTATGTAAATTTTTAATACCCTGTTACTTCTTCATTATTTATTATTTTTATTATAGAACTTGTCCCAAGTCTTTTAGCTCCATTGTCTATAAATCTTTGAGCAGTTTCTAAATCTTTTATTCCTCCTGCAGCTTTGATTAATACATCATTACCTACATTTTCTCTAAATAAAACTATATCTTCTAATGTAGCTCCTCCTGTACTAAAGCCTGTTGAAGTTTTTATAAAATCAGCTTTAGCTTCAGTTACGCACTTACACATTTGTATTTTTTCCTCTTCACTTAAAAGGCATGTTTCGATTATTACCTTTAATACTTTATCTTTACAAGCTTCTTTTATAGATTTTATTTCATTTGTAATTTCTTCAAATTTTTTATCTTTTAACATACCTAAGTTGATTACCATATCAACTTCATCTGCTCCATTATTTATAGCATCCTTTGTTTCAAAAACCTTTACAGCTGTAGTATTATATCCATTTGGGAATCCAATTACTGTACAAACTTTCATATTGTCCCCTACAAATTCTTTTGCTTGCTTTACAAATGATGGTGGAATGCAAACAGATGCCACGTCATATTTCATTGCATCTTCACAAATTATTTTAATATCCTCCCAAGTAGCTGTCTGCTTCAATAAAGTATGATCTACAGTACTTAAAATCATTTTTTTATCCATTGTTACTCTCCTTGTGTCTATTGTTTTTATTGAATTTAATTATTCTATTATTTCATGTATTATAAAGCTTTTTACTGGTTTTTCATTTCTTATATCATAAGCCTCTTGTAATTGTTCTTCAGCTTTTTCAAACTTATCTTTATCACTTGAGTATAAAGTTGCTAAAACATCCCCTACTTTTACAGAGTCACCCATTTTCTTTTCAAGTATTATTCCTGCTCCGTAGTCTAATTCATCATCTTTAGTGTGTCTTCCTGCACCTGTAAGTAATGATGCTATTCCTACTTTTTCTGCATTCAAATCATATACATATCCTTCTTTAGTTGCCTTTACTTGATGTACTAATGGTGATATTTCAAATAGTTCAGGATTCTCTATAACTTTTTGATCTCCACCTTGAAGAGTTGCTAGTTCTTTTAATTTGTTAAGAGCTGAACCATCTTTTAATACGGTTTCAAGTTTTTCTCTTCCTTTTTTAACGTCACGTTCTATATCTCCTATTTTTAGCATTTGAGCCCCTAATTGTAAGCATAATTCTCTTAAATCTTCAGGTCCTTCGCCTTTTAAAACTTCTATAACTTCTTTTAGTTCAAGTGCATTTCCTATTGCATATCCTAAAGGTTCTCCATTTAATGTTATAGCTGCTGATGTTTTTCTACCTAAACTATTTCCTATGTTTACCATAGCAGTAGCAAGTTCTTTTGCATCTTCTGCAGTTTTCATAAATGCTCCTTCACCATACTTAACATCTAATAATATAGCATCAGATCCTGAAGCAATTTTTTTACTCATTATACTTGCAGCTATTAAAGGTATACTATCAACAGTTGCAGTTACATCTCTTAATGCATATATTTTTTTATCTGCTGGAACTAAGTTTTGAGTTTGCCCAGCTATAACTAATCCTGCATTTTTAACCATGTCTTTAAACTTATCTTCATCAACTGATATGTTAAATCCAGGTATAGATTCTAATTTATCTAATGTTCCACCTGTATGTCCTAGTCCTCTACCTGATAGTTTTGCAACCTTACCTCCAGCTGCACATACCATCGGAACTAAAATTAAAGATGTTTTGTCTCCAACTCCCCCAGTACTATGCTTATCTAATTTAATTCCCTCTATCATACTTAAATCTACTACATCCCCTGAGTTAACCATAGCCATAGTAAGGTTTGCTGTTTCTTCTTTAGTGAATCCATTTAAATATATTGCCATCAATAATGCTGATGCTTGATAATCTGGTACTTCACCATTAGTATATTTTTCTATAAAAAACTCTATTTCTTCTTTAGATAATTCCTTTTTATCTCTTTTTTTAGATATGATATCGTATACTCTCATTTTAATATCCCCTTATCTATTAGTTTTATAGTTGTTTAACTTAATCCAGGAATTCAATTGTTCAGAGCTCTTAGGTATTATTATGTTTTTACTTATTATGTCATTTTTAATTAATTCTACATTTTTAATAGTATTTTTTTTAATTTCAACGCTTGATCCTTCTCTTGTATAATCAATTACATTTTCTCCAAGGCCAATCGTGTGTACGCCTGAACTCCATGAATTATTTTTAATATTTTTTACTTCTTGATATATAATGTCATTTGCATATCTTGTGGCAGTTGCTACTATATGTTCAGGAGCAAAAGAATTTTGATTTCCATCTACTCCAAATGCATACTTATTAACTTGCTTTGCTGCTAAAAAAACTCCTATTCCAGATTGTCCTGCTAATTGTTGAATATAAACAGCTCCTTTATTATACATAGAAAGTGCAATTTCTTTTGCTTTTGCAGGGTCTGAAAAATCTCCTACTACAGCTTTCATAACATTTGCATCAGGATTTACATACTTAACTCCAGCTTCAAATCCAATAGCGCCTTCATTTAAATACTCTAAATCTTTTCCTAGTATAATTCCAACTGACTTATTTTCACTATCAGCTAGCTCAAGTCCCGCAATAACTCCATTTAAAAATGTTTGTTGTTCCCATTTCGTACTTATAGAACTAACGTTCGATAGTTCTAATTTAGAATCAATTATAGTAAATTTTTGATTTGGAAACTCTTTCGAAACCTTTTCAACAGCACTTTCTTGCTCTCCTCCAACAGAAATAATTAAATCGTAGTCTTTTAGACTAGCGTACTCTCTAGCAAATTTTTCATAATCATTCTTGCTTTTTGATTGAGTGTAATCAAACTCTATCCCTAATTCTTCTTGAGCTCTTAATATTCCATCATAGCATAAGTCATTAAAAGCCTTATCTCCTAAACCAGCTTCATTAAAAATAATTGCTATCTTTGTGCTTTCATTACTTTTAACCTCTGATTTAGTTTCTTTGCTTTCTTGTTTATAAGCAATTATCATAATTAATAGTAAACCAGTTAATATAACAAGTTTTTTATAGTTTAATTTCATTTATTAATTATTCCCTTCTGCTTTAATAATATTATATTAAATAAAACGTTTTCACTCTATAAACCCTATTGATATAAAGTTTTAATTTTTTGATATGTTTGTATATCTATGTCTAAATATATTGACATTTTTTGCACTATATTGACATAGATATACATTATTCTTTAACTATCTATCATCCTCAGGTGATATTCCTTTAAACTTTTTATAACTTCTTGAAAAATAACTTGCATTTGTATATCCAACTTCTATTGCAATTTGAGAAATTTTCATATCGGTATTCTTTATTAAACTTTCCGCTTTTTTCATTCTATAGTTAGTTAAATAAGAACTAAAGTTTTCTCCAACTTCTTCCTTAAATAACCTTGAAAAATATTCATGTGATAAGAATACATAGTTAGATATATCTTGAAGAGATATGTGCTGTTTATAGTTTTTATGTATATAATCAATTGATTTTTTTATAGTTTTTGAATACCCATCCTTACTTTCACTTAAGGTGTTCTCTTTTTGTAATCTACTTGCCTTGTTCTTTTCTAATTCTTTCTCAGACTCATTTACTTTATCTAAAATTTCTTTTAATTCTTTTGGCCTAATATCTGATTTTACTAAGTATTCATACACTCCACAACTTATAGCTTCTTTTGCATAAGAAAATTCGGCATAATTTGTAAGTAATATAACATAAATATCTGGAAAAACTTCTTTTATCTTTTTTGTAAGTTCTATACCTCCCATTATTGGCATTTTTATGTCACTTATAATTACTTTAGGTTTTAGGTTTAATGCTAATTCATATGCTTCTTTTCCATTTGATGCGCTTGCTAGAACATTAAATTCATCGGAAATATTTGAAATAGTATATGCTATCCAATCTCTTATAGGTGCTTCATCTTCTACTACTATTATATCTAACATATTTACCTCCTAATTTGGCAGTATAAAAGTAATTTTAGTTCCTTTACCTTCTAAACTATCTATCTTTAATCCATAGTCTTGTCCATAATTTAATTGTATTCTTTCATGTACATTTATAACTCCAACACTATTTATGCTAGCTTCTTTATTTAAAACGTGATCTAATTTATCTTTAGACATTCCTATTCCATTGTCTTCTATAATTATTCGTATACTATCCTTTAGACTATAACCTTTTATATTTATATACCCTTTATTATTTTCCTTTTCCATGCTGTATAATATTGCATTTTCTACGATAGGCTGAAGTATAAATGATGGTATTTTATAATCTTTTATCTTTTCATCAAATTCATATTCTACGTCAAAACAATTTGGATATCTCATCTTTTGTAGCTCTACATAATTTTTTATATTTTCTAACTCCTCTTCCAATGTAATCATTTCACTTGCTCTAGGTAAAATACTTCTAAGTAGTTTTGTAAACCTATAAAGCATTTCTTCAGCTACTTCTGTTTTATTCATTGAAACTAAAAATCTTATACCACTTAATGTATTGTATAAAAAATGTGGATTTATTTGCGCTTGTAAAAAGCTTAGTTCAGCTACCCTTTTTTGTTTTTCATACTTCTTAATATCTTCTATTGATTCATGTAACCGTTTTACCATGCTGTTAAAAGAGCTTTGAAGTTGACCTATCTCATCATCTCTATCAACCTCTACTTCTACCTCTAAATTACCTTTCATAACATATTCCATCTTATCCTTTATCTTTAAAATAGGATTTGTTATCCAAACTGATATTTTATATGTAATTATTAGTGCCGGAATGCTTATTAATGCGATTATATAAAGTGTCCTTTGAGCAATTTTATTAGATACTTGCGACATTATATTCGAAGGTATAACTTGAATGATTTTCCATCCATAAGAGTCTATATTAGATTTAATTTCGATATTACTTGAGTTCATATTATGGGAATTTTTATTAGATTTATATTTTGTTCCTATTAATCGTTTATCTTTACTTGAAATTATATTGTCTGTAGAATCCACTATATAAACTGAGGTTCCTTTTTCCAAAAGATCTGAATATCTATCATATAGCATTGTTTCGCTTATATCTATAATTAAAACTCCTAAAGTTTCATTAGTTATAAAATCTTTTATAACTCTACCCATTTTTAATATATTCTTATATGGTCCAATCCCATTTTCATCTCTATATGTATTTATAAGAACTGTATTTCCATTTGCTTTTACTATTTTTTCATACCATTCTTGGTTTTTAATATTTTCTAAATTATACTTATTTTTAGAGTATGTTCCATAGCTCAAACCGTTTTCTCCAACTATGTATAACTCTGGCTTCATATTAAATTTTCCATATTTAAAAATTTGATCCATTAATAAGCCTTCCACATAATCGTAATTTTCTTTGTTTACTGTGTCATCTTGATGTTTATCTTTTGGATTAGATAATATGTCTATTAGCTTGTTATCTGCAACAATATTATTTCCTATACTTTCTACATTTGAAAGCAATATTGAAATATTATTAGATATCTCATCTAATACTTGTAATCTCATTACTTGTATTTCTTCTTGGACAATCTTATTACTATCATTTATAACCCAGGCACTAATAATTCCTGTTATAAATACAATCAAAACAAATATCAATAGAAATAGCTTAAATGTAATGCTATTTGTTTTTATTATAATCACTCCTTTTCTCTTAGATTTCCAACTAATAATTTTATCTTATGTGACTATTTAAATCAATATTTTTATATTTAAAACCAAGTATACAAAAATAAGCATAACAAAATTGTGTATCAATTTTATATGCTTATTTTTATATATTTTATTTATCTTTTCTGTCAACTTCTAACTTAATAGAATCTTTCGGACATTTATAAACACACTTTTTACAGAATATACAATCAGAATCTTCTACTAACCCTTCTTTATATTCCTTTGGTGAAATTCCCATTGGGCACGCTTTTGTACATAAGCCACAACTTACACAGCTATTATTAACTTCTAAGTTTAATTTTCTACCTTTTACTTTTGCTACAACTGCTGATAAAGTTCCCATTGGACAAAAATTACACCATGTTCTCTGACTGTAAAAAAGACCTAAAATAATTCCTATTATAGATGTTATTACTATTATTTTATAAAATACAAACCCTATTCCATATAGGTTTCCCCAATTTTTATATAATCCCATTGAGAAATTAAATATTATAAAAAATACCATAAATGCTCTAAACAATTTACTTTTTAAAATTTTAGGTACTTTCTTTTTAGGCGAAAACCTAGATAGTACATTTTCATAAAAATTGCCTCTTGGACAATAATTTCCACACCAATAACGTCCTTTTCCTGAAAATGCAACTGCAATTGGTGCAACCATACATATTATAGCTATAATAGCAAATCTCATATCAAATAATGATAAAATTAAAAAAGTTAAAAATATTAAATATCCATACTTTTTATAAAGTTCTTTAACCATATTTCTCCTCCTAGTTAAATTTAATTTATCGTATGAATATATAATATAATTATTTGATATTTTTTTCTGTGACTTTGTAACATTTCTTATTTTTTACACTAAGGTCTTCTTGCTCCTTTATAATGCGTTTCATAGTAACCTGTTAATTTTGACTTTTTAATTCCAGCCTTTTCATTTGCAGCATGTACAAATTCATTATTTCCAACATACATCCCTACATGACTTACTCTACCTTTTCCCATAGTATCAAAGAATACTAAATCTCCTACTTGTAAGTCTTTTTTATCTACAGCTTTTCCAAATTTACTTTGTTCATATGAAGTTCTTGGTATGTCTTTTCCTAATGCATTTTTATAAACATATTGAACTAATCCTGAACAATCAAAAGAATTAGGTCCAGTAGCTCCCCACACATATCTATTGCCTACTTTGCTTTCTATTAACTCAACCGCTTTATCCATATTATTAGATGTATATATATTTGTATTATTTTTTTCTACCGGTTTTGCGGCATTCACTAATGAGCTTTCTACATTAGTTTTATTTGAATTTTGGTTGTAATCGCTAATCTTACTGCTATTTATATTGCTTTGCAGTGTTTGCAATGAATCCAAACTATGTTCATCTTGATTATTATTGCAATGACAACTACACTTGCAATTGTTTGTTGGAATATTTTCTATTGCATTTTCTAAAATTAAATTAAATAAATCAGAGTTATTATTAAACTCATTTTTATTATTTGTATTTGCTTGATTTACTGCATTTAAAAGCTTAATTGTGACTAATTGGCTTACATCCATTCTTGATCTCCTTGTTCTATATTTTTTTAAAATAACAAAAAATAACCATATATATTTAATACGGTTATTTTTTAATTTTATTTAGTTTTAATTTGTATTTACTTTATAGCTTCTAAAAACTTAATAATCTCACTAGATGTAATATTTATTTGCTCTTTATTACTTATTAAAGATTTTCCATCACCTTTTTGTTCTCCATAGTCTCCAAATCCAGCATGATTTCCTCCTGGAATTTCAATAAATTTAGAGTTTTCAGGCATTACTTTTTTTGCATTTTTTACTTTATTTAAGTCTGCAACTTTATCATTACTTCCCCATAAAGATAATACATTTATCCCACTCTTTGTAAAATCCTTATTATCTTTAGGATATGATGCTAACAGCACTAAACCCTTTATTTTATTATCTTTTAATGCATAATCAGAAGCCATAACCCCACCTAATGAGTGACCTCCTATAACCCATGAATTTATATCTGGGTACTCATCTAATATATTCTTAGCTTTATTAGGTGATAAAATTGCTAAATTGAATTTCATTTTACTTAATATAACAGGATAGCCTTTAGACGCTATTTCTCTAGCCATGGGCGAATATGCACTATTTTCTACTTTAGCCCCTGGGTAAAAAACAAATCCAACTTTCTTTTTATTTGATTTAGGATTAAAGAAAATATCCCCATTTTGATCAGTTTCAACTTTTACATTAGAATCTGACTTTAATGACTCTATAGCATATGATTGTGATTTATAATAAGAACTTGTATAAATAAAAAATATACCTACTAGTATGCCTAAAATAGCAACTATACTAATACTAATCTTAAATTTTAGAGATTTTTTTTTCATTATTCTGCTCCTTTTTTAATTTTCATTTTAATCCTATAATATATTCTTAGTTTTGTCTATATGATAGTTGTTTATATCAAATATTTCAAAACAAATAAAAAGTGCTAATAGATTTAATCTATTAACACTTTTTATTTGTTTTGAATTTTTATTTTATTCTCAAGTAAAGAATCATAAATAGGTGGGCAATTTAATAAATTTGCAACCATATAAGCAACTCCACAAACAACTATACTAGGCCCTAATTGAGTAAATGCTCCACTCATTTCAAATACTAGTATTAGTCCAGTAATAGGAGCTCTTACAACTGAAGCAAACATCCCTGCCATTGATAGTATTATTATATTATTTATTAAATTCGCATCTATCCCTACTAGGAATAAACTTGTTTTTGCAAATATAATTCCAACTAAACTGCCTAAAGTTAATATAGGAAACAATATTCCCCCAGGCGTATTAGGAGCAAAACTTATAAGTGAGAATATGTATTTAGAGGCTAAAAGAATTATAGCCATTTTTATAGTTACTCCGCTAGAAAATAAATTGTTTATAAGGTCATCTCCTCCACCTAGCACTTGTGGTAAAAATATACCAAATAAAATTGCAAACATAAATGAAATTATCATTTTGTATCTTGTTTTACAGTTTATACTAGAAAAAATATCTATAGTTTTAAGTAATCCTTTATTGTATATAACTCCACAAACGCCAATTACAATACCTAAAATAACTAAAAGTATATAATATTTAGACGGAATAGATATAAGCTTATTTATTTTTAAAGTATGTTGTTCTCCAAAAAATACCCAAGTTACTAAATCTGAACTTACACATGCTGCTATAGATGTTACAAATATCATCGGAGAAAAGCTTTTATGTACTTCCTCTAAAACAAACATAACTCCTGCAAATGGAGCATTAAAAGCTGCTGCGAGACCTGCTCCTGCTCCACTTGAATACAAATAATTGCTTTCTAATTTATCTAATTTCAACTTAGATGATATCCCATGTGCAAAGCTTGCAGCAAGTTGAATTGATGGTCCTTCTATTCCTAATGATAAGCCAGCACCCATAGCTAATACTCCATTTATAAACTTACTTTTTAAAATTTTAAAAGAATGTATTATATTTAATTTTCCTTTTAAACAACCTTCAATTTGTGGAATACCACTGCCTGATATCATAGGCTCCTTCTCTACTGAATACCCTACTACATACCCGATAATAGCAAACACTAGTATTCCTAAAATTGTATATATAAAATGTTCTGACATTAGATGGTATGCTCTCAAACTTATCTTTTGAGCGTAGCTTGTACAAAGTCTATACATAGATACTACAAATCCACCACATCCTCCTATTACTATACTTTTTAGGATAATTTTCAAATTATCTTTAGCATTTTCCATTGTATCACCTCAAAATAATATTACCCTTCATTTGAGTATATCTAACTATAAAGTTAAATTTGAATTTTATATTTCTAATATGTATTAAATTTTAAAAATAATAAAAATATAAAAAATATATTGACATATAAAAAAAATAGCTTTATTATTTAAATCAATAACAAAATCTAATTTTAAATGCTATGAAAAGAAATAGTAAAAGTAATTATCTTTAACAGAGAGCTACCGTTTGGTGAGAGGTGCAATTGATTTTACTTTGAACACATCTTTGAGCTGAACACCGAAAGGATATTCTCTTAGTAGGCTGATTCCGGATTCCCTGCACCCGTTATAGTGCTAGAGTATAAGCAAATATTATTTGCCGTACTCAAAGAGGTTAGTATCGCGAGATATTAATAAAATAGAGGTGGAACCACGTGAGATTTAACTCCCGTCCTCTAGCATTAGCTAGAGGATGGGAGTTTTTTAGTTTATTTCATTATGCGCGCAGAGAAATATACTCAAATATAATTTTAAACTTACTATTTAAGGAGATATTAAATGAAAAATATGATTAAAGTTTCAAGTTTATTCTTGTTAGTGTTTTTAGCTATTTTATCATTAACAGGATGTTATAATTCTAATAAAAATGCACAAAAGCATAATGAAAATACCGTTATCGTAGGGTATGATAATACGTTTGTACCTATGGGTTTTTTAAATGATAAAGGAATTCCATCAGGCTTTGATATAGATTTAGCAAAAGAAGTTTTTTCTAGACTCAATAAGAAAGTTAAATTTCAAAATATAGATTGGTCGATGAAGGATGTAGAATTAAATTCAGGAAATATTGATGTTTTATGGAATGGTTATACATTAACCGATGAAAGACGTAAAAAAGTTGATTATTCTAATCCTTATTTAAATAATAATCAAGTTATTGTTACAATGAAAAACTCATCTATTAAAAACATAGACGATTTAAAAAATAAAATAGTTGCAACTCAACAAGGAAGTTCAGGACTTGATATGCTTGAGAAAGATGCTAAATTGGTCAATACCTTTAATAACAAGGCTCCTATCCTTTACGATACTTTTGATAATGCTTTTAGAGATTTAGAGTCTAATCGAATTGACGCAGTTGTAGTTGATGAAGTCTTAGCAAAATATTATATAGCTAAGTCTAAAAATAAAAATTTCAAAATTTCAAATGATATTTTAGGCAAAGAAGTTTTTGTAGTTGGTTTTAAAAAAGGCAATATAAAGCTTCGTGATAAAGTAAATAATGCTTTAGATGAAGTAAAACAAGATAAAACATTCGATAAAATTTATAATAAATGGTTTAACCAATAGGAGGTTCTTATGTTAGAAGGTTTAAAGTTAGTTTTAATAATATTTTTATTTACGCTTATAATTTCAATACCACTAGGAGTACTAATTTCATTTTGCAGACTATCTAGTTTGAAATCTCTAAATTTTTTAGCTAAAACTTACTTGTTAGTTTTTCGAGGAACTCCACTACTACTACAATTAATTTTTATATTTTATGGTTTACCTCTTATAGGCATTGTATTTGATAGATTTACAGTTGCAATGCTTGCTTTTTCATTAAACTACAGTGCATACTTTGCAGAAATTTTTAGAGGAGGAATTCAGTCAATAGATAAAGGTCAGTATGAAGCTTGTCTAATGTTAGGACTTGATAAAAAGCTCACTTTTATAAAAATAATTCTTCCTCAGGTTTTTAAAACTATTTTATCTCCAATATCAAACGAAGTTATCACCTTAATAAAAGATACTTCCCTTGTATATATTTTAGGGTTGAATGATATTTTAAGAATAGCTCAAATAAATTCAAATAGAACTTTAAGTTTAATTCCCCTGCTAGAGGTTGGAGCTTTGTACTTGATATTAATATTTATTTTAAGTAACATATTCAAAACTTTAGAACAAAAACTTTCATATTATAATTAGGAGACATACAATGATAATAGTAAATAATTTAAATAAATCCTTTGGTAGTACTACGGTTTTGCAAAATACATCTTTAAGTATAGATCCAGGCGAAATATGTGTTTTACTTGGAAAATCGGGTAGCGGTAAAACTACTTTACTTAGATGTATATGTGGACTTGAAAGCTTTGATAGTGGGAAAATAATTATAAATGGGAATATTGTTAATAGTTATAAAGATATATTGAATTTAAAAGGCGAGATTGGTATGGTATTTCAAAATTTCAACTTATTTCCTCATATGTCTGTTTGTGAAAATATAACTTTATCTCCAGTAAATATTTTAAAACAAAATAAATTTGATGCAGTTGAAAATGCACTGTCTTTATTAAAGAAATTAAAATTAGAAGATAAGTATAATGCTTACCCTTTTGAACTTTCTGGAGGTCAAAAACAAAGAGTTGCTATAGCTCGTGCATTAGCTTTAAATCCTAAAGTATTGTGTTTAGATGAACCTACATCTGCCTTAGACTCATATAATATAGACATTTTAAAAGAAATACTTTTCATCTTAAAAGAAAACAAAACATCTATATTAATAGTTACTCACGATAAAAATTTTGCAAAATCAGTTGGAGATAAAATTATTACTATGGAAAATGGATGTATACAAATTTAATTTTTACAATTAAAAGGATATTATGATTTTTAGTCTAATATATCTAATATAATAGTTAATTAGATTTAATAGTATAAGTTAAATTTAAATGTAGGGGGCTATTTCATGGCAGTTTTTACTTTGTTTTTATTTTTATTCTTTTTATTTTATATGTATTGTTTAAAAAACGAAAAACTAATACTTCAATATGAAACTTTGGATTCTAATTATTAATTTTTAAAAAAATAAAAGACTATATAATAGAAAATCTATTATATAGTCTTTTATTTAGTTGGTATTAGTTATATGTTTTGCAAATGGTACTTTAATGTTAAATTCAGTTTCCATATTGTCACTTTCTACATCTATAGAGCACTTATAACCTTCTAATAACTTTTTAATTGAATATAGTCCATATCCTCTATTTTCGCCTTTAGATGAATATGCCATTTCAAATATTTTTTTAGTATCTTTTATTTTTGAACCATTATTCTTAATGCAAATATTATAATAACTTTCTTCTTCGTAAATGTCTACATGAACGTATTTGTAATCTTTTTCAGAAAATTTTAGTTCATCAATTGCATTATCTATTATATTTAAGAGTATAGAACTTATTTCTGAATCTGTTAATTCTATATTTTCTAGTATGCTATCAATACACGCAGTCAAATCTATATTATATTTAGATGCTCTTAATTTTTTCGTATTTAATATAGCATCTATGCAGTGATTGCCCGTTACAAAATCGACAGATACATTACTATCATAATCTGCCATGCTTAAAATATATCTTCTTGCATCTTCAATTTTACCACTTGTAACTTGCATAAGAATTATTTGCAAATGATTCATATAATCATGTCTTTGAATTCTCAGTGCATCTACACTATCTTCCATTTGTTTTAAGTTTTTTTCCATTAAACTTTTTTCTAATTCATTTAGAGCTTTTCTTTTATCATAATTTATTACCATAAAAATTAAGACAATCAGTATTAATATTAATGATAGCACTACAAAAATTCTTGCTATAATTTCTGCATCGTAGTGCATTCCACTTACACTGTATAAAAGTAAAATTAAAATTCCAATTATAGCCATTATTAATACACTTACATATAAAAGTACTTGTTGTGCGTACTTATTTTTTTCTGATATGCTTTTTAAATCCATAGTTTTCTTAAAATATTTATATTTTATTAGCTTCATAAAAATAGCCATAAATAAAATAGCCATATAACATGCTAGAATTCTTAATAGTGGATTATTCAATATAAAATCAAGGTTTACTCCCATAACATTTATAAGAGTAATTGTTATTACTTCTGATGTCATTCTTATTCCTAATACTATAGCAGTTATAATAAATGATTGAGCTATATTTAGATTACTAAAAAATTTTACAATTATGGCTGAAGCAACAAATAGTAAAACATTGCTAACTCCTAAAGGAACATTATTTTTCAAAAAATACATTACCAATATATACATAAATGACATATATACTATATCTTTCCGTTTAATATCTTTAATTGCTATTCCAATAGAAAAAAACATAACTAAAGCTTCTGGGATACCCATTAAAATTATATTTGAAATACTTATATTAATCACCCCTTGCACGAGCCTCTATTTATCATCATTTTTTTACATTTATCTACATTTTCATATTAACATATCTATAATATTTTTACTACAATTTAAATATAAGTTTATAACTTTATTTTCTATGTTTTTCTTATAAACTAACTATTTTTCAAAAAATAAAAAAAAGATTTGAGTTACCTCAAATCTTTTTTTATTAGAATAATAATATTAAACCAACTATCATAGCTGATAAAGTACTAACTAAGAAACCACCTATCATACCTCTAAATGCTATGTTAGATATCTCTGTTCTTCTTTCAGGACAAAATACTGATATTCCTGATATACAAATACCTATACTTGATATATTTGCGAAACCTGCTAAAGATATTGATATAACTAGAGCAGTTCTAGGATCAAGTGTATTGATTATTTGTCCTAAGTCCCCAAATGCTATGAATTCATTTAATACCATTTTACTTCCTAGTAATTGTCCAGCTGTTAATACATGTGAAGGATCAAGTCCCATTAATAATGCAAGTGGAGCAAATACGTATGATAATATTTGTTGTAAAGATAATCCTACTATACCTAAACCACCATTAACTAAAGCAACTAATCCTGTTATAGCTATTAATGCTGCTCCTATACCAAATGCCATTTGCATACCATTAGTAGCACCTTCTGATATAGCTGACATTATGTTTGTATGTGCACCTTTTCTATCCATTTCTACCTTTTCAACAACTTCTTCATGTTGAGTTTCAGGTATTAATAGCTTAGAAACTATTATACTACTTATTGGAACTAACGCTCCTGCTATAAGTAAGTTTTCCATAGGTATTCCCATTCCTACATATCCCATTAAAACAGTAGCTGACATACTTCCCATACCAGATACTAAAACTAACATAAGTTCACTTGTAGTCATTAAATGTAAGTATTTACTTACAAGTATTGGAGATTCTGTTTGACCTAAGAACATATTAGCAACTGCAACGAAACTTTCTACCGCACTTGTTCCTAATACCTTTTGTATTGCACCACCAATTACTTTAACTATAAAGTTTATAATTCCTAAGTAATAAAGAGCTCCAACTAATGCTCCTATAAATACTATGTTACCAAGAACTGATATTGCAAATATGAATCCACTTTTTCCATCAGCTAATGGTCCAAATACGAAAGTTAAACCTTCCATTCCATAACCTAATACATTAGTTACAAAGTCAGAAACTACTTGTACAACAGTTCTACCTATAGGGAATTTTACTAGGAAAAAGGCAAGTACAAATTGTATTAGTAAAGCCTTTCCTATCAATTTCTTATTTACCGACGATTTGTCAGAAGATGCTAGGTAAAGTCCAGCTAATAACACTATGATTCCTAAAATGTTTAAAATTATTGACATAGCTTTCTCCTTTTTCTTTAGTTTTCTCAATAATATATTATACACTATTTTCGACATTTTTCTACCACTTTTTGATTATTTTTACAATTTAATTTATTTATGTGGTTTAATTAGTCATTTATACTACTTATTCTCTGCATTTTTGAGGTTTTTATTTATACTTTATGTAAAAATGGGATATCATAAATATCCCATTTTAACTTTTAAGCTTCCAGCTTATTTTAACTATATTCTCAATGTTTTTTTTGATCTATTGCTAATCTATTTGCTGCAAATAAATTTATATTAGAAAAAGCATCAACGCTAACATTTGGCTTGTATATAATTATATCTCTACAAGCTATATATTTATGATGGTGTATAACACTTACATTAGAAATTAATCGGCTTATATTATTATCTAGTAAATAATCTACTATTCTACCTAAATTCATTTCAGATGTATTTTTAACGTAAAAATTTTTAGTATTTGTATCAAAAATCAATATATTTGGAGTGTTATTTATATCATTACATAC
>NZ_JAWDJM010000163.1:0-4198 GCF_032465715.1 Paraclostridium sp. MRS3W1
GCATAAAACTGAACAGTTTTATATCTTACTTTATTTTACATTGAAAATACTAGATTTATTTTAAAAAAAGAACTGACTTATGTCAAAATCCACAAATTTTTGAATAGAAATCAGTTAGTTATCCACAGAAAATAAGTGTTATACTTAAATAATTAAGTATGAATTATTATAACTAGGTTATCTATTAGAAAAGTTAGAATATAGAGATAAAAAAATAATTAATAAAGAAAATTTATGTAAAGACAAGGATTGTAAATTTTTTAAAACAGGTTTAATTAAAGACGTGGAAATACTTAAAAAGTATACTGGAAGAGAAAAAAAGGTTAAAATTGAAAAGCAGCAGGAACTAAGTTTCCTACTACTTTTTTATAATTAAAATAAATTTACACTCATATATATTGTTATAAATCTAAATAACAAATTAATTTATAGTTTAATATTAAGAGTTATATACTTAACTATTTTTTTATAATTTGTACTTGGATTTCCTCTATAGGTTTACCATATATGCCAGCATAATCATTTAAATCATATACCCAAGAAAGCCATCTACCTTCTACATATGCTCTATACTTAACGCTATAATTATCTAAACCTATCAATTTCATTTGTAATCCATCTACATTAGAACTTAATACACCTGCATAATCTTGACGATCTGTAACCCAAGGAAGCCATCTACCCTTTGAATGAGTTCTATATCTTATACTACCTTTACTTAAGCTAGCGTATATAGCTTGTATTGGATTTCCATATATTCCTGCATAATCTTCTAAGTTGGTTACATTAGGAAGCCATCTACCTTTTGAATAAACTTGATAAACTACATTAATATCCTCTGTTACTGAGGTACTTAACAATCTTTCTTTGAAGTTACACCATCTACTCCAATTATTAGAACTAAAAGCAGAAGGACAATTTTTTCTTGATACATCATAATGTCTTACAACATGATCCTTGTCTATCCCATATTTTTTCATAAGATATTTTGTTAACTCTAAAGTGTTTTGTACTGTATTTTCTGATATATTTCCGTTATCAGTTCCACACATTTCTATGCCTATAGAATTTTTATTATTAATTCCATATTTGTTTTTACCATCACCAACATGCCAAGCACCGTTAAAATCCTCTACAACTTGATATATTTCATTATCATCTACAAAGTAATGAGCTGATGCACCTCTATTACATCCATTAAAATAATCTGCATTATTTTTAGCAGTATCATTTTTATTTCCAGTATAATGAATAACAATATATTTTATATCGTTTCCTTCATAGTGATTATATTTGCTTATTTTTCTTTTTAAATTTAACATTTTAAATCCTCCTAAGTTTGTATTTTTATAATAAAAAGGTAATAAAAAAAGACTTCAATGAGTCTGCATTTTTATTACCTTGTATGAATTTTAATTTATACTTATTTTTTCATTGGATTATCTAATCCAGAAGTTGTAGGATTATTTAAAACCCCTAATGCAACTCCCACTGAACAAATAGTATTTATTATGTATAATACTTTTTCGCTATCAATATCAAATCCTAAGTTTGTAGCAATCATTACTGCAGCACTACCTATTGCCACTATAGTTCCTGTATTTTTTAATCTGTTTAAGATTTCGCCTTTATTTTTCATTTGTAATATCTCCCTTTATTTAAATAAATGATTTTGTACTGCATAAAAAAAGAACCCAACAAAACTCCCTGCAAATAAACCTAAAGCCCATTTAATCGAAGTAGTAAGTCCTTCTATACTTTTACATAAGTTTTCTATTTGTATATCTCTTTTAACATCATTTTGCTCTAATTTATCTATTCTTTCATCGTGATTATTAATACGTTTTTCATGTTGCTCTATTATATGTTCTTTTACTTCTTCATTCATAAACTCTCCTTTAATATCCAATAGCTATATAACTTATTTCCATAGTAGAACCCCATTTTTCAGGAGTGACATTTCTTGCAAAGAATACTCCATATGAATTATTTTCAACCTTTAATGCTCCATTATATCTAGCTCCTAAATCACCTCGCCCATCTACTCCCGTTATTGTTGCAGATACAGAGCAACATTTAGTAACGAAACTTATTGGGAATCCAACAGTGGCTTGAACAGTATCCCCATTAGCTATAGAAGTTCTTACTCTGCCCCATTGAAGTATTAATCCATTAGTTAAATGTACAAAACCACTCTCTTGATTCATCATATTTATTATGGCTAGTATATCTTTACCATTGTTAGTTACTTTCCCTCCTATCTCCACTCCATTTTTGAAGTCATTGTTATAGTTAAGATACATTTTATTTGGAGCGAGTGGTGATTCTGGATTAAAGTTAGTTCCAACAACTGCTCTTCCTCCATTTATAACTATATCTCTGCCCCAAAGTAAAGTATAACCATTTTCAGGATGGTCTACATAAAACCTACCACCTCTAACCGTTATTCCATACCCAGTTGCATTTAAAAGTCTTTGATTAGTAGCTTTATCAGTTATATACATTCCACCTGTATTTATATCAACTCGATTATTCCCTTCTACACAATCCATATGAATCCCATCTGTATCTATTTTAGTTATAGTAGAATAAACTTCACTCTGATGGCTACTCCAAGGAGTACAACTATTTCCAGTTTGAACTTTAAATCTATTTGCATATATAGTATGTGACCCACCTGCTTGAGTATAAAATATAAAAGCCCCAGTATTAGAGGTAGGAGGTATTATAAGTTTTAATTCTTTCCAAGAACCATCTCCTATTCTAATAACTTTAGTTAATACACCTTCTATCCCAAATCTAACGTCTACTGGTCTTGATGCATTAGCATATATTCTTATAGCCACTCCATTAGAGCAATCAATATTTGATTGGAATAAACCTTGATTACCTTGGGTTAAGTCAAGTTTTACAGAATTTCCTTCTTTGAAATTACCATCTGAATAAATCGAAATATTGCCAGTCCCATTTTTACCCCATGATTTAAAATCATTTAAAAATGCAGAGTTTTTAAGTAGATTATCATTTGTATTATTAGTAAATTTAAACTCAAAACTATCAATTAATTGAGTAAGTTGGGACTGAGTTGTATATTTACTATCAGTTTCTCCTTTTGAGTAGAATTGCTTCGATACTACAGACACTATAGAAGCATCTGTTATTTTCTGCTCTGCTTCTTTTTTCCATGTTTCTAAAGAAACTACTTTACCATCTATATTAGTTTGTTTGCTTTCTACATTGGAAACTCTACTTGTTATACTTGATAGATTAACTTCTACTTCAGAAACTTTGTTATTTACTTTAGTAACAGAAGATTCTTTTGCAATCTTTAATGCATTAAGCCTATCTGTATTTACACTTGTAACTGGTGCAAAAGCATATACATTATAAGTAGGATTAGAGTTACTCCAAACTAAATCAGATGCTCCATTATAATAAACTTTTGGGTCTACTGTTTGGTCTGATGCAAAATGGTATATAGCTCCAGTAGTTCCTCCACCTCTTAAAAAGAAAGTATAACCCATACAATGAACTGAGATATAACAGTCTGCTAGTAATTGAGTATATTGAGATGAGTTCTCTAAAATAAATTCTTTATAATCTGCTCCACCCCATCCACCAAAATTACCTTGCCATGTTAACATTAAACTACCTTTATGAGTTGCAGTATTCCAATCACTAGGAGCTTGTTCACTATAGCTTCTCCATATTTTTATAGTTCTAAGTATATCTTGATTACCACCTATAATATAAACTGGATAGTACTTATTACTATCACCATATATTATTAAATCTTTGGTATAAGGCATACCATGTGGAGATATTAATTTATTCATTTGTGAATTTAATGATGTTGTAGTACTTTCTGTAGAACTAACTCTAGCAGTTATATTATTTAAATCTCTTTCTACTGTATTAACCCTAGTTTCTACATTAGTTATTTTCCCATTTGCATTATTTATTTGTGTTGTATGAGAACCTATAGTACTATTCATGCTATTTACAGTATTAACAGTTCGGTTATAATCATCTTTAAGTAATACAGTTTGTCCATCCTTAATTATTTGAGTGTTATTTATAGCAGTTGTAATTTTACCTTGCATAACATTTATAGTTGTTGAGTTATTTTCTGTAACTGTCTTTGTTCCATCTGCTTGAGTTTTTAAACTATTAAATGCTACCTCTAAACTTATAAATG
>NZ_JAWDJM010000164.1:0-462 GCF_032465715.1 Paraclostridium sp. MRS3W1
ACACACGCCTTAGAAGGGCGTTGCTCTATCCAGCTGAGCTATGCACCCACATTATATGTTGTTCTTTGGAGCGGGTGAAGGGGATCGAACCCTCACAGCCGGCTTGGAAGGCCGGAACTCTACCATTGAGCTACACCCGCATATTTAATTGGTGGAGGATGGTGGATTCGAACCACCGAAATCGTCGATAACAGATTTACAGTCTGCCCCCTTTGGCCGCTCGGGAAATCCTCCACGTTGGAGCTAGTGATAGGAATCGAACCTACAACCTGCTGATTACAAGTCAGCTGCTCTACCGTTGAGCCACACTAGCATATTGGCGGGAATAACAGGACTCGAACCTGTGACCCATTGATTAACAGTCAATTGCTCTACCAACTGAGCCATATTCCCGCGTATTTAATTATTTTGGCGACCTGGAAGGGACTCGAACCCTCGACCTCCAGCGTGACAGGCTGGCAT
>NZ_JAWDJM010000165.1:0-57712 GCF_032465715.1 Paraclostridium sp. MRS3W1
CCACTTCGCTGCAAACTAAATATCAACCACTTTTTGTTGTACGAAAATATAAAAGGATTGCGCTTATACGAGAGTGGATTAAATACTTTGAATGACCGCTGCGCTACAAACTAAATATCAAACACTTTTTTATGTGGAAAATAAAGAAGAATTACGCTTGTACGATATGGTATGAAATAATTAAGAGCGGATGATTTTAAGTTTATGTTTCACGTTAAACGAGATACGTTTTGCTTTTAATAGTTTAATATTTAAAATAATTGCACATAAAGCCTTATATTAATTGCATATAAATTATTAAAATGATATGAGGTAGGTGCTTAGATATGAAGGTATATGATAGTAATAATATAAGAAGTATAGCTATATTAGGCCATAGTGGATGTGGAAAAACAAATTTAATTGAAGCAATGGCATATACTTCTAAAACTACAAATAAAATGCCTAAACTAACAGATAAGATAAGTATGACATATAGTATGAATTTAGTTCCTATAGAATATAGAGATTACAAATTAAATTTACTAGATACTCCTGGATATTCTGATTTTACAGGAGACGTTATATCAGCTATAAGTGCTAGTGATGCTGCCGTTATCGTCATAGATGCTACTACTAGCATTCAAGTTGGAACAGAAAAAGCACTAGAACTTGCAGGAGAATCTATACCTAAACTTATATTTATAAATAAAATTGATAATGATAAATCCAGATATAAAGATTTAATTGAAGAACTAAGAGATAAATATAGTAACAAAATAGTACCTATGTATATGCCTATATATAATGGTGAGGAATTTATTAAGCTACATAATATCTTTGAAAGTGATTCAGATTTATGTGATGAATTTAAAATACAAGTAGAAGGAACAAGAGATGGATTATTAGAGTTAATAGCTGAAACAGATGATGAATTATTAGAAAAATATTTTAGTGGAGAAGATTTGACAGAAGAAGATATTAAGAGAGGTACAACTATAGGTATTCAAAATGGAGATATAATACCAGTTATATGTGGATCTACAATAAACAATGTAGGTACAGAGGAGATATTAAGAATTATATCTAGCTATATTCAACCTAAGTGTGTAGATGAAAATGATAAGTTAAATGGAAGCATATTTAAAACTATAGTAGATCCTTTTATAGGAAAAATGTCATACGTTAAAATATTACAAGGAAACATAAAAAAAGATGTAGAAGTATATAATGTAAATAAGTCTGTAAAAGAAAAAATTTATAATATATATACTATGAATAATAACGAGTTATCTGAGATACAATGTGCTAATGCAGGTGATATAGTTGTTATGACTAAGGTAAACTCCTTGCAGACAGGAGATTTTATATCTATAAATAAAAATGATAAAGCAGATGAACAACTCAACTTCCCTAAACCTCAAATATATTTTGCATTACAAGCTAAAAATAAAGGTGATGAAGATAAAATTAG
Organism: Paraclostridium sp. MRS3W1; assembly: GCF_032465715.1. Classification (NCBI taxonomy): domain Bacteria; kingdom Bacillati; phylum Bacillota; class Clostridia; order Peptostreptococcales; family Peptostreptococcaceae; genus Paraclostridium; species Paraclostridium sp. MRS3W1. The sequence continues at coordinate 1,454 of NZ_JAWDJM010000165.1, forward strand.
TGCTGTTTTAAGTAAAATATCAGAAGAAGATCCTACGATTACATGGAGTAGAAATGTAGAAACTAAACAAGTTTTAATTGGTGGGCAAGGTGAGCTTCATATAAATATAGTTAAAAATAAAATGAAAGAAAAATTTGGCCTAGATGTAGATTTAACAGATTTAAAAGTTGCATATAGAGAAACTATAAAAGGAAAAGCAGATGTTCAAGGTAAGCATAAAAAACAATCTGGAGGACATGGACAGTATGGCGATGTTAAAATAAGGTTCGAGTATTCTAAAAATGATTTTGAATTTGAAGAAGATATATTTGGAGGATCTGTTCCTAAACAATATATACCTGCAGTTGAGAAGGGCATAAGAGAATCTATGTCAAAAGGAATACTAGCTGGATATCCAGTTACTAATATAAAGGCAACGCTTTATGATGGGTCTTATCATGATGTAGATTCTTCAGAGATGGCTTTTAAATTAGCGGCTAATATAGCTTTTAAAAAGGGAGTAGAGCAAGCAGTACCCGTTCTTTTAGAACCTATAATGAAATTAACGATAGTAGTTCCAGATGAATATATGGGAGATGTTATGGGTGATATAAATAAAAAACGAGGAAGAATATTAGGTATGGAACCTACTAATAATGGTAAACAAGTTATTTATGCAAATGCTCCACAAGCAGAAACATTTAAGTATGCTATAGATTTAAAAGCTATGACACAAGGTAGAGGTTACTTTGAAATGGAACTTGATAAATATGAGGAAGTTCCAACACAAATTGCACAAAAAATAATATCTAACTCTGAAATTAATTAATTTATAAATTTAAATAAAGAAATCCTAGTAATATAATTCCTAGGATTTCTTTATTTATTGAAACAATAAAAACTATTAGGGCATATAGTATATATATATCTAATATTAAAATTGAGGAGGGACTATATTGTACTTTGACAAATTTTCTAAGGTAGCTCAAAAAGCGATAGATATATCTATAGAGTATGCAAAAGAGTTTGGGCATAGAGTGGTTGGTACAGAACATTTATTGATTGGTTTAATTAAAGAGAAAGAAGGAACAGCTTCTAAGGTTTTATTAAAATTAGGTATGGATGAAGATATAATATGTGAAAAAATTATAGATATATATGGAATAGGAATTAATGATAGTACAGATGATATTTTTTTAAGTCCTAGAAGCAAAGACGTATTAGATAACTCAGCTATATTTGCAGAACAATTTGATAGTATTCTTATAGATACTGAACATATCTTGTTAGCAATTTTACAAGAAACAGATAGTTTAGCAGTGAAAATTCTAAGTATGAATAATATAACTGAGCAAGTCATAATTAAATCTTTGATAGAGGTATCTAGACCAGAAACAAGTATAATACTTTTTAGAGATGAAAGTAAAACCGAAGAACCTAAGAAAGAAAAGGAAAAATTAAATATTCCTACACTTGAGAAATATGCAGTTAACTTAAATGAATATGCAAAGAGTTCTAAACTAGACCCACTAATTGGTAGAGAAGATGAAATGCAAAGAATTATTCAAATTTTAAGTAGGAGAACTAAAAATAATCCTATATTAATTGGTGATCCTGGCGTAGGAAAGACTGCTATAGTAGAAGGATTAGCAATTAATATAGAAAGCAACAAAGTACCTAGTTCCCTTCAAGGAAAGCTTATATACAGTTTAGACATAGGAGGAATGCTTGCAGGAGCTAAGTATAGAGGTGAGTTTGAAGAAAGAATAAAGAAAGTAATAGAAGAAGTTGTCAAATCTGATAACATTATATTATTTATAGATGAGATGCATACTATAGTAGGAGCAGGAGCAACAGGAGAAAATTCTATGGATGCATCTAATATACTAAAGCCAGTATTATCAAGAGGAGATATACAAGTTATAGGTGCTACAACTATAGATGAATATAGAAAGAGTATAGAAAAGGATACTGGATTAGAACGAAGATTACAACCAATTTTAATTGAAGAGCCAACTAAAGAGGAATCAATCAAAATTTTAAAAGGATTAAAAGAAAAATACGAAAATTTCCATGGCGTAAAAATAACAGAAGAAGCAATAAAAGCGGCAGTTGATTTATCAAGTCGATATATTGTAGATAGATATCTACCAGATAAGGCAGTTGATATAATTGATGAGTCTGCATCTAGAATCAGAATGAAGAATTTAAAATTAAAAAATAATAAACCTACAGTTAACAGTGAAATAGTTACAGAGGTAATAGGTTTATGGACTGGAATACCTATAAGTAAAATAGTTAAATCTGAAGGAGATAAATTGCTAAACTTAGAATCTATACTTCATCAAAGAGTTATTGGGCAAGAGGAGGCTGTAAATGCTGTATCAAAAGCAGTTAGAAGATCTAGAGCAGGACTAAAAGATCCCAAAAGACCAATAGGATCATTCTTATTCTTAGGGCCTACAGGTGTTGGGAAAACAGAATTATGCAAAGCATTAGCAGAAGCTCATTTTGGAAATGAAAATCAAATTATTAGGATAGACATGTCAGAATATATGGAAAAACATTCAGTTTCAAAGCTAATAGGATCTCCTCCTGGATATATAGGGCATGATGATGGAGGTCAATTAACCGAAGCTGTAAGAAGACATCCGTATACTTTAGTTTTATTTGATGAAATAGAGAAAGCACATGAAGATGTATTTAATATACTACTTCAGGTATTAGATGAAGGAAGATTAACAGACTCTAAAGGAAGAACTGTAGATTTTAAGAACACACTAATAATTATGACGTCTAATATAGGTGCGAAAAGTATAAATAAGCAACAAGTAATTGGTTTTTCAGCTTCTGAAAATAAAAATATAATTGATGAAAATTATAAAGCTATGAAAGAAAAAATTTTATCAGAAGTTAAGAATAGATTTAAACCAGAATTTATAAATAGGATTGATGATATAGTTGTTTTCCATAAATTAAATATAGATAATTTACATGAAATTTCTAAAATAATGCTTAGCAATTTAATAAGCAGATTAAATCAACTTAATATTAGTTTAGAAATTTCAGATGATGTTTTAAATCTTATATCTAAATATGGAATAGACTTAGAATATGGAGCTAGACCTCTAAAAAGGGCTATTCAAAAAGAAATAGAAGATGTATTAGCAGATATGATATTGAGTGAAGATATAAAAAAAGGAGATAATATAGTAGCTAAAGTTGTTGAAGAAAAAGTTATATTTGAAAATAAATGATTAAAAATTTAAACAGGTTAATCTTAAAACTACTTTTTTTATTGGAAATTACATTTAATTCTAAACTGATGATAAATGTAATTTCCGAGCTATGCATTTTATTAAAAACTATGTTTTATAAGTATATAATCAATTTAAATTAAGTGAATTTTTTTATATATTATAAATTTAACATATTAATAGATATATATGATAAAATTAATAATATATAAAAAATTACATAAGGGTGAGTTTATAAATGGCTAAAATAAAAACTAAATATGTGTGTCAAGAATGTGGATATGAGAATAGCAAATGGCTAGGAAAATGTCCAGAATGTAGCAAATGGAATACATTTGTCGAAGAAATAGAAGAGAAAACTTCAAAATCAAATAAAGAAGTTTTTGTTATAGATAAATCATCATCTAGACCTTTAAATATAAACTCGATAGAAACTATAAAAGAGCAAAGATTTTCAACTTGCATAAACGAGTTAGATAGAGTTTTAGGTGGAGGAGTAGTTAAAGGATCATTAGTTTTAGTCGGAGGGGATCCAGGTATTGGTAAGTCAACATTGCTTATACAAGTTTCAAGTAATGTTGCTAATAGCGGTAAAAAAGTTTTATACATATCAGGAGAAGAATCTGCATCTCAAATAAAAATGAGGGCTCAAAGATTAGGAATAAAGTCCGATAATTTATATATATTTGCTGAAAATAACTTAAGTATAATAGAAGCTCACTTAGAAAGTGTAAATCCAGACTTAATTATATTAGACTCGATACAAACTGTTTTTAGTCCTGAAATTACATCTGCTCCAGGTACTGTAAGCCAGATAAAGGAAGGTACTTCGAGATTTATGAAAATTTCTAAAAAAATGGGTATATCAACCTTTGTAGTTGGACATGTAACTAAAGAAGGTGCACTAGCAGGGCCGAAGGTATTAGAACATATGGTAGATACTGTATTATATTTTGAAGGAGAACGATTCAATACGTATAGATTGATAAGAGCTGTAAAAAATAGATTTGGGTCTACAAATGAATTAGGTGTATTTGAGATGCGAGAAGTAGGATTAGTTGAGTTAGAAAATCCATCTAAAATACTTATAGCTGAAAAACCAAAAGATGTAGCAGGATCTATAATTATATCTACAGTAGAAGGCACTAGACCAATGCTTTTAGAATTACAAGCACTAGCATCACCTACTAGTTTTGGGATTCCTAAAAGAACTGCTACAGGAGTTGATTATAATAGAGTATCATTACTTATGGCTGTTCTTGAAAAGCGTGTTGGTATGCAAATACAAAACCAGGATATATATATAAACGTTGTTGGAGGAATAAAAATTAATGAGCCGTCTATAGATCTAGGCATAGTTATGGCTATAGCTTCTAGTTTTAGAAATATACCTATAGATGGGAATGTAGCAATTACAGGAGAAGTAGGGTTAACAGGAGAAGTAAGAGCGGTTAGCTTTATAGAAAAGAGAATCGCAGAATGTAAGAAGCTAGGGTTCACTAAAATCGTTATTCCAAAGAGCAATTATGAGGCTGTTAAAGATGTAAAAGGGATAGATATATGTCCAGTAGATAGTGTAAGACAAGCTATAAATATGGTATTAGGAGGAAATAGATAAAATGGATGATTTTTTTAGTGGAAAAAAAGCAATTAGAACGCTAAAAATGATATCTCCTGGTACAGACCTTAGATTGGGAATAGACCATGTTTTAAAGGCTAAAACAGGAGGACTTATTGTAATTGCCGATAGCGATGAGGTTATGAGCATTGTTGATGGAGGGTTTGCTATAAATGCAGAATATTCTCCAGCATACTTATATGAGTTAGCTAAAATGGATGGAGCTATAGTTTTAAGTTCGGATATGAAGAAGATACTCTTTGCAAATGCTCAACTTATACCAGATTACTCAATTGAAACATCTGAAACTGGAACAAGACATAGAACTGCTGAAAGGGTTGCAAAACAAACAGGCGGAATTGTAATAGCTATATCTCAAAGAAGAAATGTCATAACTGTATATCAAGGGGATAAGAAATATGTAGTAGAAGATATATCAAAGATATTTACTAAAGCTAATCAAGCATTACAAACTCTAGAAAAATATAAGTCTGTTTTAGACCAAGCTATAATAAGTTTAAATGCACTAGAATTTAAAGATTTTGTAACTTTGTATGATGTTGTACTCGTAGTTCAAAAGATAGAAATGGTTATGAGAGTGACAAATATAATTGAAAAGTATATAGTAGAATTAGGTGTGGAAGGTACACTTTTAAGTATGCAGGTTGATGAACTAATGGGAACAACTAAAATAGATCAAAACCAAATATTAAAAGATTATAAAAGAAATGATATGAATTTAGCTGAATTTAAGAAAAAAATTATATCATTATCATCAGAAGAGTTACTTGATTTAGCAAATATAGCAAAAATGTTAGGATATACAGGTTTCTCAGAAAGTATGGATATGCCGATTAGACCAAGAGGATATAGAATATTAAATAAAATACATAGATTGCCTAGTGCTATAATTGAGAATTTAGTTAATTATTTTGAAGATTTTCAGGATATACTATGTGCAACAATTGAAGATTTAGACGATGTTGAGGGAATAGGTGAAATAAGAGCAAAATATATAAAAAATGGACTTATAAAAATGCAAGAATTATCACTTATAGATAGACATATATAATATATTATGTCAAATTTGAAACAATATTGTGCTTGAATATAGTTAATAGTTTGATTATAATAAGAAAATATTAAGGAAAAAATATAGGGGGTGAAAATTTGGTATCTAAGATAATAAGAGCGATACTTACATTAGTAGGATTCGTGTTAGGTATGACAACGTATATATCATTAGTTCAAAAATTTCCTCAAATTTCGTTAGGATCAGAGCTATATGTATTTATAATTTCTATAGTTATTGGAGTAGTAATAGGTTTTGTATTCTTTATAATAGCTCCTTGGATTATGAACAAATCTAGGAAAATAGCAAAAGCTATGGATAGGGAAATTTCTAAATATCCTCAAACGGATATAATATTAGGTACTATAGGATTAATAGTTGGTTTTGTTATAGCTTATCTTGTAAGTCAATTAATATTGATGTTAAAGATACCTGTAATAGGAAGCTTACTATCTTTATTTACATATGTATTTTTAGGTTATTTAGGTAGTAGAATAGCACTAAAGAGCAAGGATGATATTTTTAACTTAAACAAGTTAACTAGATTATCAGTAAATAAGGACAAGAATTCTAAAAAAGAAGAAAAAAGTATACCACCTAAAGTTCTAGACACTAGTGTTATTATAGACGGTAGAATTGCTGAAATATGCCAAACTGGATTTATAGAAGGTAAGCTTGTAATTCCTACTTTCGTTCTAGATGAATTAAGACATATAGCAGACTCTTCAGATGACTTAAAAAGAGTTAGAGGTAGAAGAGGATTAGATATACTTAACATAATTCAAAAAGAATTAAATATTGAAGTTGAAATAAGCAACAGAGATTTTGATGATATAGCAGAAGTTGATGCGAAATTATTAAAGTTAGCTGAAACACTTGGGGGTAAAGTTGTTACAAATGACTACAATTTAAACAAGGTAGCTCAAGTTCAAGGTGTTGAAGTTCTTAATATAAATGAATTAGCTAATGCAATTAAACCAGTAGCGATACCTGGTGAACATATGATAGTTCAAGTTGTTAAAGAAGGTAAGGAATCTAATCAGGGTATAGCCTATTTAGATGATGGTACTATGATTGTAGTAGATGGTGGAAAGAAACATATGGGAGAAACTATAAGTGTTTTAGTTACATCGGTATTACAAACACCAGCAGGAAGAATGATATTTGGAAAACCTAAAGTTGATTAGTTAAAAGTCTTCAGGATAAAAGTTCTGAAGGCTTTTTTTGATAAAGTGAATTGAATTTTTTAGTTTATTAAAATTTAATTATTACTATGGTAAAATATATTTAAGTTATTTATTCGTATTGTAAGAGGTGAGTTTATGAATGGTGTTGTAATAGTAGCAGCGGGAACTGGAAGTAGAATGAAGAAAGATATAAATAAGCAATTTATAAAGCTAAAAAATAAGGAAATTGTAGCACACACTATAGAGAAATTTTATAATAGTGAAAATATAGATGATATAGTTGTTGTTATAAGAGAAGATGAAGAAGAATACTTTAATAAAAATATTAAAGAGAAATATGGATTTACAAATATAAAAGTAGCACATGGAGGAAATGAAAGACAAGATTCTGTGTTCAATGGAATAAAAATGTTAAAAAAAGAATGTGATGTAGTACTAATACATGATGGTGCTAGACCTTTTGTAACAGATGATATAATAAAAAAATCTATAAATAAAGCAAATGAGCATAATGCTATAGTTGTTGGAGTTAAGGTAAAAGATACAATAAAAGTAGTAAGTGATAATGGAAATATTGTAGATACTCCAAACAGGAGTTATTTATGGGCGGTACAAACTCCTCAGGTTTTTAAATATGATATTATAACAAAAGCATACGAAGATGCATATAATAACAATTATTATGGAACTGATGATGCAATGTTAGTAGAAAGAATAGGTTATAATGTTAAAATGATAGAAGGGTCATATAATAATATAAAAATAACGACACAAGAAGACTTAGAATTTGGAGAGCAAATTTTAAAAAATATATAATTTTGGAGGATAAAAAAATGAGAGTAGGAATGGGATATGATGTTCACAAGCTAGTTGAAAATAGAAAGTTAATACTAGGTGGAGTTGAAATAGAGCACGAAAAAGGACTATTGGGACACTCAGATGCAGATGTTTTACTTCATGCGATAATGGACTCTATACTAGGGGCATTAGCACTGGGGGATATAGGTAAGCACTTCCCTGATACAGATGAAAAGTATAAAGGTGCAGACAGTATGAAATTATTAGAGCATGTATATAATTTAATAAAAGAAAAAGGGTATGCTATTGGAAACTTAGATGCGACAATTATAGCACAAGCACCTAAAATGGCTCCACACATACAAAAAATGAGAGAAAATATAGCAAGAGTTTTAAATACAGATATAAACAATGTAAATGTTAAAGCAACAACAGAAGAAGGATTAGGTTTCACAGGAAACAAAGAAGGAATTTCATCGCAAAGCATTTGTTTATTAATTAACATTGACAATTAGAAATAAATTCTATAAAATTATTATAAATAATGTATCAAAAAGTTCACCAAGAACATAATAGTAGGTATAACAAAAGCTTACTAAAATGCAATTAGATACATTGACAAGGTATATTAATTGCTATAAAATATAATCAATTATTTATAATTAAAAAGCTAAGAAGAGAAATAGTAAAAGATATTATTTTTTACAGAGAGGAAACGCTTGGTGAAAGTTTCTAAAAATTATTCTTTGAACCAGTCTCAGAGCTTAAGAATGGTAAAAAGTTCTTACGGAAAGGACCGTTATATCCTATAAAGAGAATTGATAAAATTGTTTATCAATTAACTAGAGTGGTACCGCGGAAATATAACCTTTCGTCTCTATATAGAGATGAAGGGTTTTTTTGATTATAAAAAAATTCAATAGGAGGAAGAAAATATGAAAATGTCAAGAATGTTTATGCCTACTTTAAGAGAGGTTCCAGCAGATGCAGAAATAACTAGTCATCAGTTAATGATGAGAGCTGGTATGATAAAGAAAATGTCATCAGGGGTGTACAATCAATTACCTATGGGAATAAGAGTTTTCAAAAAAATAGAAAATATAATAAGAGAAGAATTAAATAAAAAGGGATGTCAAGAAATACTATGTTCTGCATTAATTCCAGCTGAATTATGGCAAGAGTCTGGAAGATGGGATGTAATGGGAGCAGAAATGTTTAGATTAAAAGATAGAAATACTAGAGATTACTGCTTAGGACCTACTCATGAAGAAGTTTTCACAGATATAATAAGACAAGAGATTACTTCATATAAACAATTACCTTTAAACTTATATCAAATTCAAACTAAATATAGAGATGAAAGAAGACCAAGATTCGGAGTAATGAGAACTAAGTCTTTCACTATGAAAGATGCATATAGCTTTGATACTGACGAAGCTGGATTAGATAAATCATATCAAGATATGTATGATGCATATACAGAAATATTTAGAAGATGTGGATTAGAAAATAGTCCAGTTCAAGCTGATTCAGGAGCTATAGGAGGATCGACTTCAGCAGAGTTTATGGTTAAATCTCCAGTAGGTGAAGATGAAATAGTATTCTGTACTGGTTGTGACTATGCAGCAAATATAGAAAAAGCTAATTCAGTAGATGATTTAAAAGCTAAAGAAGAAATGAGAGAATTAGAACCAGTTCATACTCCAGGAGTAACTACTATAGAGCAATTATGTGAGTTCTTCAATACAACAGCAGATACATTTGCTAAAACATTAATATATGAAGCAGATGGAAAGACAGTTGTTGTTTTAGTAAGAGGAGATAGAGACGTTAATGAAGTTAAAGTTGCTAACGCTATAGGTGAAGTTATAGAATTTGATTTAGCAAGAGAAGAAGTAGTAAAAGAATTAACTAATGCTGAAGTAGGATTTGCTGGACCAATAGGAATGAAAGCAGATTATGTATTTATAGATAAAGAAGTAGCAGAGCAAAGTAACATAGGGGTTGGTGGAAATAAAACTGATTACCATATAAGAAATGCTAACTTTGGTAGAGATTTTGATGGTGTAGTTGGAGATTTCAGAAATGTACAAGAAGGAGATAAATGTACATGTTGTGGTGCTCCACTTGAAATAGCTAGAGGAGTTGAAGTTGGTCATATATTCAAATTAGGTACAAAATACTCAGAAACTATGGGAGCTAATTTTATAGATAAAGATGGTAAGAGTAAGCCAATAGTTATGGGATGTTATGGTATAGGAGTTGAAAGAACTGCTGCAGCTGTTATAGAACAACATAATGATGACAATGGTATAGTATGGCCTTTAGCAATAGCTCCATATCATGTAGTTGTAGTTCCTGTAAATATAAAGAAAGCTGAGCATATGGAAGCAGCTGAGAAGATATACAATGAATTAACAGCTATGGGAGTAGAAGCATTATTAGATGATAGAGATGAAAGAGTAGGAGTAAAATTCAAAGACTCTGAATTAATAGGTATACCTATGAGAATAACAGTAGGTAAAGATATAACTGATGGAAAAGTTGAGTTTAAATTAAGAGACGAAGCAGAAAAAGAGTTAATATCTTTAGAAGAGATAAACGATAAAATAAAAGCTGAATTTGCTAAAAATGAAGTTAAGTTAGGATAGTTTAAATTAAAATAGTATATATAATCCACGAAGTTATTAACATTTTGAATAAAATGTGGATATATATACTATTTAATTTTGTATAAAAATACAATTATCCACAGGTGGAAAATTTAAAAATTAGGGTAACTATAGTAATAGCAATATAAAGTTTTTATTATAAATACTTATTAAGTTTGGTATTATAATAGATATTAAGATTATTTTAGGAGGTAAAGTTATGAATGTAAGAGTAAGATTTGCTCCAAGTCCAACAGGATTTGTTCATATAGGTAGTTTAAGAACTGCATTATACAATTATCTATTTGCAAAAAGAATGGGTGGAGAATACATATTAAGAGTTGAAGACACTGATAGAACTAGAATTGTTGATGGTGCAATAGAAAATATGCTAGAAGCAATGTCATGGGCAGGAGTTAACCATACAGAAGGAGTTATGTTAGATGAAAATAAAAATGTAACTCAAGTTGGACCATACGGACCATATATACAATCTGAAAGATTAGACATATATAAAGGTTATATACAAGAATTATTAGATAGTGGAAAAGCATACTACTGTTTCTGTTCAAAAGAAAGATTAGATGAAGTTAGAGAGCAACAAAAAGAAGCTGGAGAGACTCCAAAGTATGATGGTCATTGTAGAAATTTATCAAAAGAAGAAGTAGAAGCTAAATTAGCAGCTGGTGAAGAACATGTAATAAGATTAAAATTACCAGAAAATCATGTTATAAAGTTTACTGATTTAGTAAGAGGAGAAACTGAATTTAACACTGATGAATTAGATGATCAAGTACTTATAAAAACTGATGGATTCCCAACATACCATTTCGCAGTTGTTGTAGATGACCATATGATGAAAATAACACATGTTATAAGAGGAGAAGAATGGATATCATCTACTCCAAAACATGTATATTTATATGAAGCATTTGGTTGGGAAGCTCCTACATTTGTACATCTTCCAAACATACTTAATAAAGAAAAGAAAAAATTAAGTAAAAGACATGGAGATGTTGCGGTAGAAGACTTCAAGAGAAAAGGATACTTACCAGAAGGATTAGTAAACTATGTTGCTTTAGTTGGTTGGTCTCCAGAAGATAATCAAGAATTATTTACTATGAAAGAATTAGAAGAACACTTCTCTGTTGAAAGAGTTTCTAAGAGTGGAGGAGTATTTGATACAGATAAATTAAATTGGGTTAACCAACATTATATAAAAGATGCTTCAGATGAATATATAACTGATTTAGCAATACCTTTCTTAATAGAAGCTGGATACATAACAGAAGAAGATGCTAAAAATAGATATGAATTTGTAAAATCTATGGTTTCTGTTGTTAAAGAAAAATTACAATATGTAAAAGAAGTAACAGATCACGTAAATATATTCTTTGGAGACAAAGTAGAGTTAGAAACAGAAGAATGTCAAGAATTCTTAAAATTAGAGCATATGCCAACATTAGTAAATGCATTAGAGGAAAAAATTAATGCTGCAGATGAAATAAGTGAAGAGTTCTTTAAGGCAATGTTTAAAGAAATACAAAAAGAACATGCAATAAAAGGTAAAAATTTATTCATGGGAACTAGAATAGTATTAACTGGACAAATGCATGGTCCAGATTTACCAAAAGCAGCTGCTGTTATAGGTAAACAAACATGTTTAAATAGAATAAAATATGTAAAAGAAAACTTATTATAGTAAAAAATCTCACCTTTATATTAGGTGAGATTTTTTTTATGTAGTTTTTTGAAGAAAGATTACAATCCAAAAATAAAGGAATTTTGAACAGTTAAACTAAATATATTTTAAATAGTTTATTATTAAAATAATGTATATTTTTAGGAGGATTGTATGAGTATAGATATTAACGAAATAAAGGAGGAACTAGATCAACTTTGTAAAGACTACGTAGACATAGTTAGTAAAATGAAAAACAATAAAATCATAAATGATGATATATATTTAAATTGTGTATCTAATAAAATAGAATTTTTAGAAAAAAATGAGATGGTTAAAACTAAATAGTTTGTTTATAAAAGCCCGAGGGTATAATAGTAGTACTATTAATTCGAGCGAATATAAATTATAATAGATTATATAGTTAGATTTATAAATTAAACAATGGTGAGGTGAATATTATGAAGTTATACAATACGTTAACTAGGACAAAAGAAGAATTTGTACCAATAGAAGAAGGAAAGGTAAAGATGTATGTTTGTGGACCTACAGTTTATAACTTCTTCCATATAGGAAATGCTAGACCCTTTATAATATTTGATACATTTAGAAGATATTTAGAATATAGAGGTTATGATGTAAAATATATTCAAAACTTTACTGATGTAGATGATAAAATAATAAAAAGAGGTAATGAAGAGGGAATAACTCCGGAGCAAGTTGCTGATAAGTACATAGATGAATATTTTAAAGATGCAGATGGATTAGGAATAAAAAGAGCTACTGTTCATCCAAGAGTTACTGATAATATCAATGAAATAATAGAATTTATAAAAGAATTAGAAGAAAAAGGATATGCTTATGCAGTAAACGGAGAAGTTTACTTTGATACTCAAAAATTTGAAGGATATGGGAAATTATCTAAACAAAATCAAGAAGATCTAGAAGCAGGAGCAAGAATAGAAGTAAACTCTCAAAAAAGACATCCAATGGATTTCGTATTATGGAAACCTAGAAAAGAAGGGGAGCCAGGATGGGAAAGTCCATGGAGCGTAGGTAGACCAGGGTGGCATATAGAGTGTTCTGTTATGTCTAAGAGATACTTAGGAGACACTATAGATATACATGCTGGAGGGCAAGATTTAGCATTCCCACATCATGAAAATGAAATAGCTCAAAGTGAAGCTAGAAGTGGAAAGACTTTCTCTAACTACTGGATACACAATGGATATATAAATATAAATAATGAAAAAATGAGTAAGTCTAAAGGCAACTTCTTTACAGTGAGAGATATAGCAGATAAGTATGATTTAGAAGTTGTAAGATTCTTTATGTTATCAGCTCATTATAGAAATCCAGTAAACTTTAGTGATGAAATGTTATCTCAGTCAAAAGCTGGATTAGAAAGATTATACAACACAAAAGAAAAATTAGAATTTACATTAAGTAATTTAAAAGTAACAGATATAAAAGAAGATGAAAAAGGTTTAAGTGAAGAATTAAATTCATTTAGAGAAAAATTCATAGCTGCTATGGATGATGATATAAATACAGCTGATGCTATAAGTGTTATCTTTGAATTAGCTAGATTTATAAACACTAATGTAAATGAAGAATCATCAATAGAGTTTGCGAAGAAGTGTTTAGCTGAGTTTGAAGAATTAACTAATGTTTTAAATATAGTTAATAAAAAACAAGAAGAAGTTTTAGATGCTGATATTGAAAAGTTAATACAAGATAGAGTGGATGCAAAGAAAAATAAAGATTTTGCATTAGCAGATGAAATAAGAAATAAGTTATTAGAAATGGGAATTGTTTTAGAAGATACAAGACAAGGAACTAAATGGAAAAGGGTGTAATAATGGAAAATGTAAACTTAGCTACGGTATCACCACTGGTTCTTGCTTATTTAGGAGATACTGTATATGAATCACATATAAGGGAGTATCTTATAAATAGAAATGTAAATAAGAAAGTTAATGATTTGCATAAGACAGCTATAAAATATGTAAAAGCTAAGGCTCAAGCAAATGTGATTCTTACTATTGAAGAATCATTGACTGAAGAAGAACACAGAATATATAAAAGAGGACGCAACCAAAAGTCTCATACTACACCTAAAAATGCGGATATTATAGACTATAAAAATGCTACTGGATTTGAAGCTTTAATAGGGTATCTTCATATGAAAAAAGATTATGAAAGATTGAACTATATAATTCAAAAAGCAATTGAAATAACAGAAGAGAGCATATAATAAAAAAGAGCTATCTCTATGTAGAGATTAGCTCTTTTTTATGCTTATATAAAAATTTATGTTAATCTAAAAAACTCCATTTTTAGACGAAATAATGTATAATAATATAATAAACTATTAAAGGAGGTACACACATGAAAGTTAAAGTAATAGCACACACACCTGAACCAGAAAAGGTGATATCAATGGCAGCAAAATTATGTTATTCATCTGTAGGAGTAGATGAAATAGAACAAAATTTAACTGATGAAAGTGTAGAAAAATTTTTAAATATGTTAATAAATATAGGGCATGAATCTCCGTTAGAGCATGTCACATTTACATTTGCTGTAGAAGGGATATCAAGAAGCTGTTCACATCAAATTGTTAGACATCGTATAGCAAGTTTTTCTCAACAAAGTCAAAGATATGTTAAGCTAGATCAATTTGAGTATATAGTTCCTCCTGAAATAGAGAGTATCGAGGAAGCTAAAGAACTATTTATAGATGCTATGAATAAAGATCAAGAAGCTTATGACAAATTAGTGGATATATTATTTGAAAAACATTATAATAATTTAATCGAATCTGGAAAAAATGAGAAGGAAGCTAAAAGAAATGCAGAAAAGAAAGCAATAGAAGATGCAAGATATGTTTTTCCTAATGCATGTGAAACGAAAATGGTATTTACAATGAATACTAGAAGTTTATATAATTTCTTTAATCATAGATGTTGTGAAAGAGCACAATGGGAAATTAGAGAGTTATCTATAGAAATGTTAAGACAGGTAAGATTAATAGCTCCTATATTATTTAAGAATATAGGGCCAAAGTGTATAAAAGGACCTTGTCCAGAAGGAAAAATGACTTGTGGAAATATTGTTCAAGTAAGAGAAAAGTTTAATAATTTATAGGCGGTGAAGAGTTTGGCAATTATAGAAGGTAGAAATCCAGTTATAGAAGCTATAAAAAACGATAGAGAAATAGATAAAATAATGATAGCGAATGGGGCTAAAGAAGGCTCTATAAAAAAGATAACTGCAATGGCAAAAGAAAAAAATATAATAATACAATATGTAGATAGAAATAAATTAGATGAAATAAGTACTAGTCATTCACATCAAGGTGTAATAGCTAATGTTAGTGAATACAAATATTTTGAACTAGATGATTTAATTCAAAATGCAAAAGATAAGGGAGAAGACCCATTTTTTATAATATTAGATGAAATAACAGATCCTCATAATTTAGGATCAATAATAAGAACAGCTGATGCTGTAGGTGCACATGGAGTTATAATTCCAAAGAGAAGATCAGTGCATATAACACCTACAGTTGCAAAGGCGTCTGCAGGGGCTGTAGAGTACGTACCTGTTTGTAAGGTAACTAATATAGTTAACACAATAAAAACGTTAAAAGAGCATGGTTTATGGATTGCAGCAGCAGATATGGATGGACAAACATTTTATGAGCAAAACCTAACAGGTCCTATAGGTCTAGTAATAGGAAGTGAAGGGTTTGGTATATCAAGGCTTGTTAAAAAGAATTGTGACTATATAGTAAAAATGCCTATGGTAGGAAATGTTACTTCACTAAATGCATCAGTTGCAGGAAGTATACTTTTATATGAAATATTCAAACAAAGAATAGGCTCTAAATAAGGTAATGAAAAGAAAGTTTAATCATTATCTAATAATTGATGGATATAATATTATAAATGCATGGGAAGAACTTAGACGTATTTCAGTAGAAGATTTAGATGCATCTAGGGAAAAATTAATTGATATAATCATTGAATATGCAGAATTTTCAGGCCAAAAAGCCATTGTTGTTTTTGATGCATATAATGTTAAAAGTTCTATGGAAAAAATAGAAAATAGAAAATATATAACAGTGGTTTACACAAAAGAACATCAAACAGCAGATAGTTATATTGAAAAATATATAACATCTTTATCTAGGTATGATGTTGTTAAAGTAGCTACAAATGATTATGCTGAACAGCAAATAGTATTAGGTAAAGGAGCATCTAGAATATCAGCTAGAGAGCTTAAATTAGACATAGAAGACGCTAAAAACAAGATAAGAAGTAAGCAAATAGGGTCAGAGCGCAAAATTCAAAGAAATTGGTTAGAAGATAGATTAGATAAAGAAACTTTGTCGAAACTTGAGAACATTCGTAGAAACCGTTGAAATTACTAAGTTTAATAAACTATAATATACCTATGAAATTAAGTAATGGGGGATAGTAAAATGTTAGTAGCTAAAGAAAATAATTTTGGGTTTATAAATAATTCTCAGCAAGATGAATATGAAATAGTATTAAAAGCAAACAAAGGGGACACAATAGCACTGGAGTATATAATTACCAAGTATAAAAACTTTGTTAAATCAAAGGCAAAGTCATACTTTTTAGTAGGCGCGGATAAAGAAGACATAATCCAAGAAGGTATGATAGGACTTTACAAAGCTATAAGAGATTTTGACGGTACTAAAACAAACTCTTTTAAGTGTTTCGCAGAGATATGTATAACAAGGCAAATTATAACAGCAATAAAAACAGCAACAAGACAAAAACATATACCACTTAACTCTTATGTATCTTTGAACAAGCCTATATATGATGAAGAATCAGATAGAACTTTATTAGATATAATAGCAACAAGTATAATTACTGATCCAGAAGAATTAATAATAAGCAAAGAGGAACTTAAAAATATAGAATCAAAGATGAATGAAATTTTAAGTAAGTTGGAGCTAGAAGTTTTAGAATTGTACTTAAATGGCAAGTCTTATCAATACATAGCAGATAAATTGGATAGAGATGTTAAGTCTATTGATAATGCGTTACAAAGAGTGAAGAGAAAATTGGAAAAATATCTTGAAAACAGAAATAATTAATAGTAAAATACTTAGCATAAGCTTAATGTAAGCATTAACAAATATACAAAGGGAGGAATTCAAAATGGCTAAAGCTAAATTTGAAAGAAACAAGCCACATGTTAATATAGGAACAATAGGTCACGTTGACCACGGTAAAACTACATTAACTGCAGCTATAACAAAAACATTATTCGATAGATATCAATTAGGGGAAGCAGTAGATTTCGCTAATATAGATAAAGCTCCAGAAGAAAGAGAAAGAGGAATCACAATATCAACTGCTCACGTTGAATATGAGACTCCAAACAGACATTACGCTCACGTTGACTGCCCAGGACACGCTGACTACGTTAAGAACATGATAACAGGTGCTGCTCAAATGGACGGTGCTATATTAGTTTGTTCTGCAACTGATGGACCAATGCCTCAAACAAGAGAGCATATATTATTATCAAGACAAGTTGGTGTACCATACATAGTAGTATTCTTAAACAAATGTGATATGGTAGACGATGAAGAATTATTAGAGTTAGTTGAAATGGAAGTTAGAGACTTATTAAACGAGTACGAATTCCCAGGAGATGACACTCCAATAGTAAGAGGATCTGCTTTAATGGCATTACAAGATTCTTCTTCAGAGTGGGGAGATAAGATAGTTGAATTATTCGAGCAAATAGACGAATATATACCAGCTCCAGAGAGAGATGTAGATAAAGACTTCTTAATGCCAGTAGAAGACGTATTCTCTATAACAGGTAGAGGAACAGTTGCTACAGGTAGAGTTGAAAGAGGAGTATTAAAGGTTCAAGACGAAGTTGAACTAGTAGGTTTAGCTGAAGAGCCAAGAAAAATGGTAATAACAGGAGTAGAAATGTTCAGAAAGTTATTAGACCAAGCACAAGCTGGAGATAACATAGGAGCATTAATAAGAGGTGTACAAAGAAATGAAATAGAAAGAGGACAAGTTTTAGCTAAGCCAGGAACTGTTAAGCCTCACACTAAGTTCAATGCAGAAGTATACGTATTAAAGAAAGAAGAAGGTGGAAGACATACTCCATTCTTCGATGGATACAGACCTCAATTCTACTTCAGAACAACTGACGTAACAGGAGCTTGTAAGTTACCAGAAGGTGTAGAAATGGTTATGCCTGGAGATAACATCCAAATGAACATAGAGTTAATAAACTCAATAGCAATAGAAGAAGGATTAAGATTCGCAATAAGAGAAGGTGGAAGAACAGTAGCATCAGGTGTTGTTTCTTCTATAATAGAGTAATTCTCTTATCTTAAATATAAGCTTAAAAAACTAAAAAAAAGAGGGGGATATCCTCCTCTTTTTTTAACTTGAAACTAACAAAAACATTGACATGCCTACTAATTTATGATAATTTATATGAGGTGATGATTCAAAAACGATAAATTGAACCTATTATACAGAGTAGGCAATAAAGTTAACAATATATATATTGTATTTACGAGTTGGAGGTGTAGCAGATGAGAGTTAAAGTAACTTTAGCATGTACAGAGTGTAAGCAAAGAAACTACAACACTACTAAAAACAAAAAGAATAACCCAGATAGAATAGAATTACAAAAATATTGTAGATTCTGTAAGAAGCATACTGCTCATAAAGAAACAAAATAGTTTTTATTAAGGATGTGAGTGTGGAATGGCTGCCCAAATAAATGAAAGTCCAAGAACTAAAAAGAAATTTAGTTTCGTTAGATATGTTAAGGAAACTAAAAGTGAATTAAAAAGAGTTACGTGGCCAACAAAGAAAGAGCTTTTAAAAAACACAGGAGTTGTTTTAACTGTTGTTGTTTCGGCTACTATCTTAGTATGGGCTTTAGATAGTGTATTATCTGGTGCACTAAATCTAATACTAAAATAGAAAGGGAGAATCAGAATGTCGGAATTACAAGAGGCTAGATGGTATGTAGTACATACTTATTCAGGTCATGAAAATAAAGTTAAAGCAACAATTGAAAAAGCTGTTAAAACTAGAGGTATGGAAGATTGCATAACTCAAGTAGTTGTCCCTACTGAAGATGTAGTTGAGACTACAAAAACTGGGAAAGAAAAAACTAGACAACGTAAGGTATTTCCAGGGTACGTACTAGTAAAAATGGTTATTACTGATGAATCTTGGTATGTCGTAAGAAATACTAAAGGGGTTACTGGATTTGTAGGACCAGGTTCTAAGCCAGTTCCTTTAAGTGAAGAAGAAGTAATAGCTATGGGCATAGATACAGCTGTTCCTAAATTAGTAAGCGGAGACATAAATTTTGAAATTGGCGAAGTAATAAAGGTTGCTAACGGTCCTTTTGAAGGACAAATAGGAACTATAGAAGAGATAGACCTGGAATCAAAAGAAGTAAAAGTGTGTATAGATGCTTTTGGTAAAAAAACTCTATTTGCAATAGACTACAAAGGCATAGAAAAATATAACTAGAGAATAAATAATCTGAGGAGGTGCGCTCAATGGCTAAAAAAGTTATAGGTCAAATAAAATTACAAATACCTGCAGGGAAAGCTACACCAGCTCCACCAGTTGGACCAGCATTAGGACAACACGGTGTTAACATAATGGGATTCACAAAGGAATTCAATGCTAAAACTGCAGATCAAGCTGGGATGATAATACCAGTTGTTATAACTGTATATCAAGATAGATCTTTCAGTTTCATAACAAAAACTCCTCCAGCTGCAGTATTATTAAAGAAAGCTGCTGGATTAGATACTGCTTCAGGAGAGCCAAATAAGAAGAAGGTTGCTACTTTATCTTCAGCTAAGGTAAGAGAAATAGCTGAGTTAAAAATGCCTGACTTAAACGCTGCTTCAGTAGAATCTGCTATGAGAATGATAGCTGGTACTGCAAGAAGTATGGGTATCGTTGTTGAAGACTAATTAATATTAGATTAGTTATCTTCGCTTGAAAAAGTGGGAGGTAAAAAACCAATATAACCACAAGGAGGACATGAAAAATGGCTAAAAAAGGTAAAAAATACGTAGAAGCTTCAAGTAAAATAGATAAAACTAGATTATATGATGCTTCAGAAGCTTTAGCTTTAGTTGCAGAAGTTGCTACTGCTAAGTTTGATGAGACTGTAGAAGCTCATATAAAGTTAGGTGTTGACTCAAGACACGCTGACCAACAAGTAAGAGGTGCGGTTGTATTACCACACGGAACTGGTAAAACTAAAAGAGTTTTAGTTTTTGCTAAAGGTGCAAAAGCTGAAGAAGCTACAAATGCTGGTGCTGACTTTGTAGGTGCTGAAGAATTAGTACAAAAAATACAAGGTGAAAACTGGTTTGAATTTGATGTAATTGTTGCTACTCCAGACATGATGGGTGTAGTAGGTAGATTAGGTAGAGTATTAGGACCTAAAGGTTTAATGCCAAACCCTAAATCAGGAACAGTTACTTTTGATGTAGCTAAGGCTATAGATGAAATAAAAGCTGGTAAAGTTGAATATAGATTAGATAAAACTAACATAATACACGTTCCAGTAGGAAAAGTATCTTTCGGTGGAGAAAAGTTAACTGAAAACTTTGCTGCATTAATGGATGCTATAGTTAAGGCTAAGCCTGCTGCTGCTAAGGGACAATACTTAAAGAGCGTAGCTGTTACTTCAACTATGGGACCAGGAGTTAAAGTTAACCCTGCTAAAATAGCTGAATAATAAAAGCTTGACATTGATAAATAACGATGTTAAAATAATATTCGTTAATAAATAAAAAAGAATAGATTTGCCGTAGACAGTAGGTGCTTTAAGCTTAATATCCTACCGAGGTTTTAGATAAATTTTGATGCTAAAGCTTTTGTATGTCTATATGATTACAAAAGCTTTTATAAGTTGCGGCAGATAAAACCTATCGGATGAAGGAGGTGCTGACCAGATGAGAAAAGCTATAGAAGTAAAATCACATGTTGTTGCTGAAATAGTTGAGAAGTTACAAAACTCTTCTTCTGCTATAGTTGTTGATTACAAAGGATTAACAGTTGAAGAAGTAACTGAATTAAGAAAGAAAATGAGAGAAGCTGGTGTTGAATACAAAGTATACAAAAACACTTTAGTTAGAAAAGCAGCTAAAGAAGTTGGTATAGAACAATTCAATGACGAATTATTAGTAGGAACAAATGCGATAGCATTCGGATACGAAGATCCAGTTGCTCCAGCTAGAATAATAAAAGAATTTATGGACTCTCATCCAAAAATGGAATTAAAAATGGGTGTAGTTGAAGGAGAATTCTACGGTAAAGAAGATATCGT
This sequence comes from Paraclostridium sp. MRS3W1, assembly GCF_032465715.1. Classification (NCBI taxonomy): domain Bacteria; kingdom Bacillati; phylum Bacillota; class Clostridia; order Peptostreptococcales; family Peptostreptococcaceae; genus Paraclostridium; species Paraclostridium sp. MRS3W1. Next base: position 23,090 of record NZ_JAWDJM010000165.1, read on the forward strand.
TGCATTCGCTAACATACCATCAAGAGAAGTACTTCTTGCTAAATTACTTGGAAGCTTAAAAGCTCCAGTATCAAACTTTGCATACTTATTAGATGCAATGATCAAGAAGCAAGAAGGTCAAGAAGCTTAATAATAGCTTAAAACTTAAGAATAAGAAAAAAATAACAATTATTAATTGAAAAGAATATAATTCGGAGGTGCTAACAATGACAATAGAACAAATATTAGAAGCTATAGAAAACATGAAAGTTTTAGAATTAAATGAATTAGTTAAAGCTGCAGAAGAGAAATTCGGAGTATCTGCTTCAGCTCCAGTTATGATGGCTGGTGCTGCTGCTGGTGGAGCTGCTGAAGAGAAAACTGAGTTTGATTTAGTATTAACAAGTGCTGGATCTTCAAAAGTTGGAGTTATAAAAGCTGTTAGAGAAATAACTGGATTAGGATTAAAAGAAGCTAAAGAATTAGTTGACAATGCTCCTAAGACATTAAAAGAAGCAGTTTCTAAAGATGAAGCTGAACAAATGAAAGAAAAGTTAGAAGCTGCTGGAGCTTCAGTAGAAGTTAAGTAGTTTTCTTTTAAAGAAGATGTCCTTTAGGGCATCTTTTTTTTTCCTCAAATACAGAAAATAACAGTATATTTTTTGAAAAAGCGAATTAGAGGATGATTTTTTGAACATAATAGATAATGCATGTTTTATGTCGAACAAAAAAAGCTAATATTATGCATATACATAAAAGTTATATATTGAAAAAAGCTTGCAATTATGTTAGAATTATTAGATGCGTTAGAATAAACTATGGTTTTATTTTTAATTATTGAGAGGTGAAAAGTGAATGCCACATCCTGTCACGATAGGTAAGAGAACTAGAATGAGCTACTCAAAAATAAAAGAGATAGCTGATGTACCAAATCTTATAGAGATACAATGCGATTCCTATGAGTGGTTTTTAAAAGAAGGTTTAAAAGAAGTGTTTGAAGACATTTCACCTATAGAAGATTATACAGGTAATCTTATATTAGAATTTGTTGATTATTCTTTAGACGAGAAACCGAAGTATGACATAGAAGAATGTAAAGAAAGAGATGCAACATATTGTGCACCTCTAAAAGTTAAAGTAAGACTTATAAATAAAGAAACAGGTGAAATAAAAGAACAAGAAGTATTTATGGGTGACTTCCCTTTAATGACAGAAAAGGGAACTTTCATAATAAACGGAGCAGAAAGAGTTATAGTAAGTCAGTTAGTTAGATCTCCTGGAGTTTACTATGCTCAAGAAATGGATAAGTCAGGTAAAAGACTTATATCATCTACTGTTATACCAAATAGAGGTGCATGGTTAGAATATGAAACTGATTCTAATGATGTTATATCTGTAAGAGTTGACAGAACAAGAAAACAACCTGTTACAGTCTTATTAAGAGCATTTGGAATAGGTTCAGATGCAGAAATAATAGAGCTATTAGGCGAAGATGAAAGATTAATGGCTACATTAGAAAAAGATAACACAAAAACTGTTGAAGAAGGTCTTATAGAAATATACAAAAAGTTAAGACCAGGTGAACCTCCAACAGTAGAAAGTGCATCATCATTATTAAATGCGTTATTCTTTGATGCTAAGAGATATGACTTAGCTAAAGTTGGTAGATACAAGTTCAATAAGAAACTTGCATTATGCTATAGAATAATGAATAAAATTTCAGCGAACGATATTATAAATCCAGAAACAGGGGAAGTATTTGTTAAAGCTGAAGAAAAAATATCTTTAGAGGTAGCTGTTGCTATACAAAACTCAGGAATAAATGTTGTTGAGTTATTGACTGAAGATGAAAAAGTTGTAAAAGTTATAGGGAATAACTTTGTAGATATAAAATCACATATAAACTTTGATATAGACGATTTAAAGATAAAAGAAAAAGTTCACTACCCAACTTTAAAAGAGATTTTAGATGAGTATAGTGAAGAAGAAGAAATAAAAGAAGCTATAAAATCTAGAATGAAAGAACTTATACCAAAGCATATATTATTAGATGACATAATTGCTTCTATAAGCTACCAATTTAATATATTCTATGGAATAGGTAATATAGATGATATAGATCATTTAGGAAACAGAAGAATAAGATCAGTTGGTGAATTACTACAAAACCAAGTTAGAATAGGTCTTTCAAGAATGGAAAGAGTTATAAAGGAAAGAATGACGGTTCAAGATATGGAATCTATAACTCCTCAAGCATTAGTAAACATAAGACCTGTTTCAGCTGCAATAAAAGAATTCTTTGGTAGTTCTCAGCTATCACAATTCATGGACCAAACAAACCCATTATCAGAGTTAACTCATAAGAGAAGACTATCAGCACTTGGACCAGGAGGACTTTCAAGAGAAAGAGCTGGATTCGAAGTTCGTGACGTTCACCATTCTCACTACGGAAGAATGTGTCCGATAGAGACTCCAGAGGGACCAAACATCGGTCTTATAAACTCTCTAGGAACATATGCAAAAATAAATGAATTTGGATTTATAGAATCTCCTTATAGAAAATATGATAAGGAGAGCGGAAAAGTTACAGATGAAATACATTACTTAACAGCTGACGAAGAAGACTTATTTATAAGAGCTCAAGCAAATGAGCCTTTAGATGATAATGATGCATTCGTAAACAGCAGAGTTGTATGTAGAACTGTAAATGGTGCCATGGAATTAGTTCCTACTGATAAAGTTGACTACATGGATATATCTCCTAAGCAAGTTGTGTCTATAGCAACAGCTATGATACCATTCTTAGAGAATGATGACGCCAACCGTGCGCTTATGGGATCAAACATGCAACGTCAAGCAGTACCACTAGTAAGAAGAGAAGCACCTATCATAGGTACAGGTGTTGAATATAGAGCTGCTAAAGACTCTGGAGCAGTTGTAGTTGCTAAAAATGCTGGTATAGCAGAAAGAGTAAGTGCAGAAGAGATAATCATAAGAAGAGAAGATGGAAATAAAGATAGATATAAGTTACTTAAGTTTAAACGCTCAAACCAAGGTACTTGTATAAATCAAACTCCTATAATAAATAAAAATGATAAGATAGAAGCTGGAGATGTTATAGCTGACGGACCATCTACTGAGATGGGAGAAGTAGCTTTAGGAAGAAACTGCTTCATAGCATTCATGACATGGGAAGGTTACAACTATGAGGATGCTATCTTAATAAATGAAAGACTTGTAAAAGAAGACAGACTATCTACTATTCATATAGAAGAATATGAATGTGAAGCTAGAGATACTAAATTAGGACCAGAAGAAATAACTAGAGATATACCTAATGTTGGAGAAAGTGCTATAAAGAACTTAGACGAAAGAGGTGTAATCAGAATAGGGGCAGAAGTTGACTCTGGAGATATATTAGTAGGTAAAGTAACTCCTAAAGGAGAAACAGAACTTACTGCAGAGGAAAGATTACTTCGTGCTATATTCGGAGAAAAAGCTAGAGAAGTTAGAGATACTTCATTAAAAGTACCTCATGGAGAATCTGGTATAATAGTTGACGTAAAAGTATTCACAAGAGAAAACGGAGATGATTTATCTCCAGGAGTTAATGAATTAGTTAGATGTTATATAGCTAAGAAGAGAAAAATAAGAGTTGGAGATAAAATGGCTGGACGTCATGGTAACAAAGGGGTTATATCAAGAGTACTACCTGAAGAAGACATGCCGTTCATGGAAAATGGTCAGCCACTTGATATAGTTCTTAACCCACAAGGTATACCATCTCGTATGAACATCGGACAGGTTCTTGAGGTTCATTTAGGTCTTGCTGCTAAAACTTTAGGATGGCATGTAGCTACATCAGTATTTGATGGAGCAAAAGAGCCAGATATAAGAAAAGCATTAGTAGAAGCAGGATATCCAGATGATGGAAAAGTAACTTTATACGATGGTAGAACTGGAGATGTCTTTGACAATAGAATTACAGTTGGATACATGTACATGTTAAAACTACATCACTTAGTTGATGATAAGTTACATGCAAGAAGTACAGGACCATACTCTTTAGTAACTCAACAACCGCTTGGTGGTAAAGCACAATTCGGTGGTCAGAGATTCGGAGAGATGGAGGTTTGGGCATTAGAAGCATATGGTGCTGCTCACATACTTCAAGAAATTCTTACAGTTAAGTCAGATGACGTTGTAGGACGTGTTAGAACTTACGAAGCTATCGTTAAAGGTGAAAATATACCTGAACCAGGTATACCAGAATCATTTAAAGTTTTAATAAAAGAACTTCAAAGTTTATGCTTAGATGTAAAAGTATTAACAGAAGAAGATCAAGAAATCGAAGTAAGAGAGTCTATAGATATAGATGAAGATGCTAAAGAGTTTGAATTAGATGTTATGGAAAACATAAGCGAACTTGAAGAAAACAGCATAGTTGAAGAAATAGATGATCTTGAAACATCAGAAGAAGAAGTAGAAGAATTAGAATTTGAAGAAGACGTAGTTTACGAAGACTTAAATTACGACGATGAAGACTTTGATATATAGTTTCTTATTTTAAGTAAATCTCAAATAGAAGGGAGAGAACTCCTTGTTTGAACTAAACAATTTCGAGTCAATAAAAATAGCATTGGCTTCTCCAGAAAAAATAAGACAATGGTCTAGAGGAGAAGTAAAAAAGCCTGAAACAATAAACTACCGTACACTTAAGCCTGAGAAAGATGGTCTTTTCTGTGAAAGAATATTTGGACCACAAAAGGACTGGGAGTGTCACTGTGGAAAGTACAGAAGAGTTAGATACAAAGGTGTTGTTTGTGATAGATGTGGAGTAGAAGTAACTAAGGCAAAGGTAAGAAGAGAAAGAATGGGACATATAGAGCTAGCAGCTCCTATGTCTCATATCTGGTACTTCAAAGGGATACCAAGTAGAATGGGACTTCTACTTGATATGTCTCCTAGATCATTAGAAAAAATATTATACTTTGCATCATATGTAGTAACTAATCCAGGTGAAACTGGATTAAATGAAAAGCAATTATTAACAGAAAAAGAATACAGAACTGCTGTAGAAAAGTACGGATATAATACTTTCGAAGTAGGAATGGGTGCTGAAGCTGTTAAGAAGCTTTTACAAAATATAGATTTAGAGCAACAAAGTAAAGAATTAAGAGCTGAACTAAAAGATAGTACAGGTCAAAAAAGAGTTAGAACTATAAGAAGATTAGAAGTTGTAGAAGCATTTAAGAAATCTGGGAATAAACCAGAGTGGATGATATTAGATGCTATTCCAGTTATACCACCTGATTTAAGACCAATGGTTCAATTAGATGGAGGAAGATTTGCAACATCTGATTTAAATGACTTATACAGAAGAGTTATAAATAGAAATAACAGATTAAAGAGATTATTAGAGCTTGGAGCTCCAGATATCATTGTAAGAAATGAGAAGAGAATGCTTCAAGAAGCTGTAGATGCTTTAATAGACAATGGTAGAAGAGGTAGACCAGTAACTGGACCAGGAAATAGACCATTAAAATCTTTATCAGATATGCTTAAAGGTAAGCAAGGTCGTTTCCGTCAAAACTTACTTGGTAAGCGTGTTGACTACTCAGGACGTTCTGTTATAGTTGTTGGACCAGAACTTAAATTCTATCAATGTGGTCTTCCTAAGAAGATGGCTCTTGAATTATTCAAGCCATTTGTTATGGATAGATTAGTTAAAGAAGGATATGCACACAACATAAAAAGTGCAAAGTCTATAGTAGAAAAAGTTAAGCCGGAAGTTTGGGACGTATTAGAAGATGTTATAGAAGGACATCCAGTAATGCTTAACCGTGCTCCGACTCTTCATAGATTAGGTATACAAGCGTTTGAACCAGTTTTAGTTGAAGGAAAAGCTATAAAGCTACATCCATTAGTATGTACAGCATACAACGCTGACTTCGATGGTGACCAAATGGCGGTACACGTTCCTTTATCTGTTGAAGCTCAAGCTGAGGCAAGATTCTTAATGTTATCTATAAATAACATACTTGCTCCTAAAGATGGTTCTCCTATAACTACTCCTTCTCAGGATATGGTTCTAGGATGCTACTACTTAACAATAGAAGCTCAAGAAGGTGCTAGAGGTACTGGAATGATCTTCAAAGATTATAATGAAATGATGCTTGCTTATGATAATAAGGCAGTTACACTACACTCATTAGTTAAAGTAAGAAGAACTGTTGAGGGTGTTGGAACTCAATTAGTAGAAGCAACTGTTGGTAGATTTATATTCAATGAAAATATACCTCAAGACTTAGGATTCGTTGATAGAAACGAAGATAAATTTGCTTTAGAAGTAGATTTCTTAGCAGATAAAAAGTCTTTAGGAAAAATAATAGATAAGTGTTTCAGAAAACATGGAAACACAGTAACTGCTGAAATGTTAGACCATATAAAATCTTTAGGATTTAAATATTCTACAAGAGGTGGTATAACTGTTGCTGTTGCAGATATGAAAATACCAGAAGCTAAGAAAGGTTATATAACTGAAGCTGAAGGTAAGGTTGATAAATATGAAAAAGCATATAGAAGAGGTCTTATATCTAACGAGGAAAGATATGAAAGAGTAATAGAAACTTGGACAGAGACTACTGAAAAAGTTACAGATGCTCTTATGGCTAACCTAGATAGATTAAACAACATCTTCATAATGGCTCACTCTGGAGCCAGAGGTTCTAAGAACCAGATAAGACAGTTAGCTGGTATGCGTGGTCTGATGGCCAATGCATCTGGTAAGACAGTTGAAATACCAGTTAAATCTAACTTCCGTGAAGGTTTATCAGTACTTGAATACTTCACATCTTCACATGGAGCTAGAAAGGGTCTTGCCGATACAGCTCTACGTACAGCTGACTCAGGATACTTAACAAGAAGACTTGTTGATGTCAGTCAAGATGTTATTGTTAGAGATGTTGACTGTGGAACAACAGAAGATACAGAAATCTTTGCAATAAAAGATGGAAATGAAGTAATAGAAGAACTATATGATAGAATAGTTGGAAGATATACTATAGATCCTGTAGTTCACCCAGAAACAGGTGAAGTAATCGTTGAAGCTGACGCTATGATACAAGAAGATCAAGCTGAAAAGATTATAGAGGCTGGAATAAAAATAGTTAAGATAAGAACAGTTCTTAATTGTAGAACTAACCATGGAGTATGTTCTAAGTGTTATGGTAGAAACTTAGCTACTGGTAAAGAAGTTAATATAGGAGAAGCTGTTGGTATAATAGCTGCTCAATCAATCGGTGAACCGGGTACTCAGCTTACAATGCGTACATTCCATACAGGTGGGGTTGCCGGAGGAGATATAACACAAGGTCTTCCAAGGGTAGAGGAATTATTTGAAGCTAGAAAGCCAAAAGGTCTTGCTACAATAACTGAAGTATCAGGTAGAGTAGAAATAGATGAAACTGGTAAGAGAAAAGAAGTTACAGTAGTTCCAGAACAAGGTGAAGCACAAGTATATGCTATACCTTATGGTTCAAGATTAAGAGTGAAAAATGGTCAATTTGTAGAAGCTGGAGAAGCTTTAACTCAAGGATCAATAAATCCTCATGATATAGTAAGAGTTAAAGGTATTGAAGGTGTTCAAGACTATGTTGTTAAAGAGGTTCAAAGAGTTTATAGAATGCAAGGGGTTGACATCAACGATAAGCATATAGAAGTAATTGTTAGACAAATGCTATCTAAAGTTAAAGTTGAAGATCCAGGTGATACTGATTTATTACCAGGAGGATATGAAGATGTTCTTACATTCAATAAAACAAATGAAGAAGCTGAAGCTCAAGGCTTAAGACCTGCATCAGCTAAGAGAGTTTTACTTGGTATAACTAAAGCATCTCTTGCAACAGAATCTTTCTTATCAGCTGCATCATTCCAAGAAACTACTAGAGTATTAACAGAAGCTGCTATAAAAGGAAAAGAAGATCACTTAATAGGTCTTAAAGAAAATGTTATAATAGGTAAGTTAATACCAGCAGGAACAGGAATGAAGAGATACAAAAATATAGCAGTTGAAAAAATAGAAGAATAATTTTACTTTGTTATATAAACTAAACATCCTTGACATAAGGTGTCGCTGATGCTAAAATGTAAAGGTATGTGAAGTAAAGATATTAAATATTACTAAGGGCTAAGCTCTTAGTAATATTTTAAATATATTTTATTTTAACTAATAAAAAGCATAATAATATGCACCAAACTAAAGAGCTAAAACCACAAATGTGTGTTATAGACATTTATTGCATTGTAGCAGATTTGCTACATATTATATCAATATGAGGCCATATTGATGTAGTTGGCGGTCATTTAAGATCGAAAAATTTGGAAGGAGGTGCAGATGATGCCAACAATTAACCAATTAGTTCGTAAGAAAAGAAAAGCGATAGAAAAGAAATCTACTGCTCCAGCATTACAAAAAGGATACGATTCTTTACACAAGAAATCAACTGATACTAGTGCTCCACAAAAAAGAGGAGTTTGTACATCAGTTAAAACATTTACTCCTAAGAAGCCTAACTCAGCTTTAAGAAAAGTTGCCAGAGTTAGATTAACTAACGGTATAGAAGTTTCTGCTTATATACCAGGAGAAGGACATAACTTACAAGAGCATAGTGTTGTTCTTATAAGAGGAGGAAGAGTTAAAGACCTTCCAGGGGTTAGATACCACATATTAAGAGGTACATTAGATACAGCTGGTGTTGATAAGAGAATGCAAGCTAGATCTAAGTACGGTGCTAAGAGACCTAAAGCTGCAAAAAAATAAGCAATTAAAAATCAATTATAGTTCGGTGCTTTAAATATATATATATTTATGGCATCACGGCGTTTTATATGATGTCGAGTACCTATGATTTAAGATTAAATAATTAAGGAGGGAAGCAAAATGCCAAGAAAAGGTAATGTTCCAAAAAGAGAAGTTTTACCAGATCCAGTATACGGAAGTAAGGTAGTAACTAAGTTAATAAATAACTTAATGATAGATGGGAAAAAAGGGAAATCTCAAAAGATAGTATATGATGCTTTCGAGATAATCGCTGAAAAAACTGGAGAAAATGCTTTAGAAGTTTTCGAAACAGCTATGGAAAACATAATGCCTGTTTTAGAAGTTAAAGCTAGAAGAGTTGGTGGAGCTAACTACCAAGTTCCAGTTGAGGTTAGACCTGAAAGAAGACAAACTTTAGGATTAAGATGGTTAGTAAACTATACTAGAGCTCGTGGTGAAAAAGGTATGGTTGAAAAGCTAGCTAAAGAAATAATGGATGCTGCTAACAATACAGGAGCTTCTGTTAAGAAGAAAGAAGATACTCATAAAATGGCAGAAGCTAATAAAGCATTTGCTCACTACAGATTCTAATAATAGGATATATTTGATATCCTTTTATTAGATAGGATGTCGTAAGGAGGAGAATCATGGCTAGAAAGTTTCCTTTAGAAAGAACTAGAAATATAGGAATCATGGCTCATATAGATGCTGGAAAAACTACTACTACAGAAAGAATCCTATTCTATACAGGGCAAACTCATAAAATAGGAGAAACTCACGAAGGAGCTTCTCAAATGGACTGGATGGAGCAAGAGAAGGAGAGAGGTATAACAATAACTTCTGCTGCTACTACTGCTGCATGGAAAGACCATAGAATAAACATAATAGATACACCAGGTCACGTCGACTTTACAGTTGAGGTTGAAAGATCTCTAAGAGTTCTTGACGGATCAGTTGCTGTATTCTGTGCTAAGGGTGGGGTTGAGCCTCAATCTGAGAACGTATGGAGACAAGCTGATAACTACGGTGTACCTAGAATAGCATTCGTAAATAAAATGGACATCATGGGTGCAGATTTCTACAATGTTGTACAAATGATGAAAGACAGATTAAGTGCAAATGCTGTACCAATGCAATTACCAATAGGTAAGGAAGATTGGTTAGAAGGTGAAGTTGACTTATTAGAAATGAAAGCTCATATCTATAAAGATGACTTAGGTGTTGAAATAGAAATAACTGAAATACCAGAAGATATGAAAGAATTAGCTCAAGAGTGGAGAGAAAAAATGGTTGAAGCAGTAGCTGAAACTGACGAAGAGTTAATGATGAAATATCTTGAAGGTGAAGAGCCAACTATAGAAGAATTAAAAGCTGCTATAAGAAAGGCTACAATAGCTTGTGAACTTAACCCAGTATTCTGTGGATCTGCTTACAAGAACAAAGGTGTTCAGTTATTATTAGATGCTGTTATAGACTACTTACCAGCTCCAACTGATATAGCTTCTATAAAAGGTATATTAGAAGATGGAGAGGAAGCAGAAAGACATTCATCTGATGAAGAACCATTCTCAGCTTTAGCATTCAAAATAATGACTGACCCATTCGTTGGGAAGTTAGCATTCTTCAGAGTTTACTCAGGAACACTAGAAAGTGGTTCTTATATCCTGAATGCTACTAAAGGTAAGAGAGAAAGAATAGGACGTATACTACAAATGCATGCCAATACTAGAGAAGAAATATCTATAGTATATGCAGGGGATATAGCTGCAGCAGTAGGATTAAAAGATACTACTACTGGAGATACTTTATGTGATCCAGCTAACCCAATAATACTTGAATCTATGGAATTCCCTGAGCCAGTTATAGATGTTGCTATAGAGCCTAAATCAAAAGCTGCTCAAGAAAAGATGGGTGTTGCTCTTCAAAAGTTAGCTGAAGAGGATCCAACTTTCAGAGTTAGAACTGATGAAGAAACTGGACAAACTATAATCGGTGGTATGGGTGAATTACACTTAGAGATAATAGTAGATAGATTATTAAGAGAATTTAAAGTTGAAGCTAACGTTGGTGCTCCACAAGTTGCTTACAGAGAAACTATAACTCAACCAGTTGATGTTGAGTACAAGTACTCTAAGCAATCAGGTGGTAGAGGACAATATGGTCACGTTAAGATCAGAGTTAATCCTCAAGAACCAGGTGAAGGATATAAATTTGAAAACAAAACTGTTGGTGGATCTGTACCGAAAGAGTACGTTGGACCAACAGATGCAGGTATACAAGGAGCTATGGCTTCAGGTATAGTTGCTGGATACCCAGTTGTTGACGTTGCTGTTGAGTTATACGATGGATCATACCATGAGGTTGACTCTTCAGAAATGGCATTCAAGATGGCAGGATCAATGGCTATGAAGGACGCTCTTAAGAGAGGAAACTCTGTATTACTTGAGCCATACTTCAAAGTTGAAGTTGTTACTCCAGAAGAATACATGGGAGACGTTATGGGTGGATTAAACTCTAAGAGAGGTTTAATACAAGGTATGGAAGCTAGATCTGGTGCACAAGTTATAAATGCATTCGTTCCACTTTCAGAAATGTTTGGATACTCTACAGAGTTAAGATCTTCTACTCAAGGTCGTGCAACATATACTATGATATTCGACCATTATGAGCAAGTTCCAGCTTCAGTTGCTAAGAAAATAGCTGAAGGTAAATAATTAATTAATTTAATTAATTTTGTATATAATAAATAAGTAAGGCGAGGGAATCCTCGTCTTACAAAAAATAAAACCAATATTAAAGGGAGGAATTCAAAATGGCTAAAGCTAAATTTGAAAGAAACAAGCCACACGTTAATATAGGAACAATAGGTCACGTTGACCACGGTAAAACTACATTAACTGCAGCTATAACAAAAACATTATTCGATAGATATCAATTAGGAGAAGCAGTAGACTTCGCTAATATAGATAAAGCTCCAGAAGAAAGAGAAAGAGGAATCACAATATCAACTGCTCACGTTGAATATGAGACTCCAAACAGACATTACGCTCACGTTGACTGCCCAGGACACGCTGACTACGTTAAGAACATGATAACAGGTGCTGCTCAAATGGACGGTGCTATATTAGTTTGTTCTGCAACTGATGGACCAATGCCTCAAACAAGAGAGCATATATTATTATCAAGACAAGTTGGTGTACCATACATAGTAGTATTCTTAAACAAATGTGATATGGTAGACGATGAAGAATTATTAGAGTTAGTTGAAATGGAAGTTAGAGACTTATTAAACGAGTACGAATTCCCAGGAGATGACACTCCAATAGTAAGAGGATCTGCTTTAATGGCATTACAAGATTCTTCTTCAGAGTGGGGAGATAAGATAGTTGAATTATTCGAGCAAATAGACGAATATATACCAGCTCCAGAGAGAGATGTAGATAAAGACTTCTTAATGCCAGTAGAAGACGTATTCTCTATAACAGGTAGAGGAACAGTTGCTACAGGTAGAGTTGAAAGAGGAGTATTAAAGGTTCAAGACGAAGTTGAACTAGTAGGTTTAGCTGAAGAGCCAAGAAAAATGGTAATAACAGGAGTAGAAATGTTCAGAAAGTTATTAGACCAAGCACAAGCTGGAGATAACATAGGAGCATTAATAAGAGGTGTACAAAGAAATGAAATAGAAAGAGGACAAGTTTTAGCTAAGCCAGGAACTGTTAAGCCTCACACTAAGTTCAATGCAGAAGTATACGTATTAAAGAAAGAAGAAGGTGGAAGACATACTCCATTCTTCGATGGATACAGACCTCAATTCTACTTCAGAACAACTGACGTAACAGGAGCTTGTAAGTTACCAGAAGGTGTAGAAATGGTTATGCCTGGAGATAACATCCAAATGAACATAGAGTTAATAAACTCAATAGCAATAGAAGAAGGATTAAGATTCGCAATAAGAGAAGGTGGAAGAACAGTAGCATCAGGTGTTGTTTCTTCTATAATAGAGTAATCTATTATCCACTGTATATATAAAAGGAAGATGTTTAACATCTTCCTTTTTTTATTGGATTATTTAAAAATAAAAAACATTGACAAAATTGTTGAAAGAATATATACTATCTTAGTACCCGTTAAGATTCTCAACACAAAATTTGTAGTAAGTTTTACATACAAAAAATATTTTGTAAAATTATAAAAAAAACTTGAAAAAAAGTAAAAAATAATATAAAATATAATAGTGTGCTTGAGAGATGCGAAATGAAAGACAAGTAAAGTAATATCCTAGAGATAGGCGACGAGATGCCGGTTTTTAAAAAAACACAACACACCCGGAACTGTGTATCGGTATCAGTCGTGCGTAACCAAAAAAATTAAACGTACGATAAAGGAGGGAAACTAAAATGGCTAACAATGGAAAAATAAGAATAAGATTAAAGTCATATGATCACAAATTATTAGATTTTTCAGCTGCTAAAATAGTTGAAACTGCTAAAAAAGCTGGATCACAAGTTTCAGGACCTGTGCCACTACCAACTGAAAAGCAAGTTGTAACTATATTAAGAGCTGTACACAAGTATAAGGACTCTAGAGAGCAATTCGAAATGAGAACTCATAAGAGATTAATAGACATAGCAAACCCAACACCTAAGACAGTTGACTCATTAATGAAGTTAGACTTACCAGCTGGTGTTGATATAGAAATAAAGTTATAAGATAAGCCTCTAAGATACGATCCTATAAGGCAACTATCTTAGAATGATTATGAGAAATCATAATCCGCTGTAAGATTATAGGAGGTGCGATATGAAAGGAATATTAGGAAAAAAGTTAGGAATGACTCAAATATTCACTGAAGCAGGGAATGTAGTACCTGTAACTGTTGTTGAAGCAGGACCAGTAGTGGTTACTCAAATAAAAACAACAGAAAAAGAAGGATACAATGCAGTTCAAGTAGGTTTTGTAGATGCTAAAGAGAAATCTTTAAACAAGCCTCAAAAAGGACATCTTGCTGCTGCTAACGTATTAAAGAAACACTTAAAAGAATTCAGAATGGATTCAGTAGAAGAGTTCACAGTAGGACAAGAAATGAAAGCTGATATATTTGCAGCTGGAGAAATGATAGATGTTACTGGAACAAGTAAAGGTAAGGGATTCCAAGGTCCAATAAAGAGACATGGTCAATCAAGAGGTCCTGAATCTCACGGTTCTAGATACCACAGAAGACCAGGTTCGATGGGAGCATGTTCTTTCCCAGGTAGAGTTTTCAAAAACAAAAAACTTGCTGGTCACATGGGTAGCGTTACAGTAACTGTTCAAAACTTAGAAGTAGTTAGAGTAGATGCTGATAAGAACCTTATATTAGTTAAGGGTGCTATACCAGGAGCTAAAGGTTCAGTAGTAACTATAAAAGAAGCAGTAAAGGCTTCTAAATAATAACTAACCTAAGAAAGGAGGAAGCACAATGCCAAAATTAAATATATTAAATGTTAATGGACAAAATGTTGGAGAAATCGAATTAGCAGAAGCTATATTCGGTGTTGAAGTTAACGAGCACGTATTATACGAAGTAGTTAAAAATCAATTAGCAAACAAGAGACAAGGTACTCAATCTGCTAAAACTAGAGCAGAAGTTAGAGGTGGCGGAAGAAAACCTTGGAAACAAAAAGGAACTGGTAGAGCTAGACAAGGTTCTATAAGAGCTGTACAATGGGTTGGTGGAGGAGTTGCTTTTGCACCTAAGCCAAGAGATTACAGTTACACTTTACCAAAGAAAGTTAGAAGATTAGCTATAAAATCAGCTTTATCATCTAAAGTTCAAAACAACGAAATAATAGTTTTAGATGCTTTAAATATGGAAGCTCCAAAAACTAAAGAATTCGTTCAAATATTAAAGAACATAAATGCTTCTAAGAAAGCTTTAGTAGTAACAGCTGAAAAGAACGAGAACGTTGTAAAATCAGCTAGAAACATAGAAGGTGTTCAAGCTGCTACAGTTAATACTATAAACGTTTATGACATATTAAAGTACGATACTTTCGTAATAACTACAGACGCAGTTAAGAAAGTGGAGGAGGTGTACGCATAATGACTAATCCACATGATATAATAATGAAACCAGTTGTAACTGAACAAAGTATGACTGAAATGGTTGAGAAGAAATATACTTTTGTTGTTGCTAAAAGCGCAAACAAAACTGAAATAAAGAAAGCTGTAGAAAGCATATTCGGAGTTAAAGTTGATAAAGTAAATACTTTAAACTACGATGGAAAAGTTAAGAGAATGGGTAGAAACGAAGGAAGAACTGCAAGTTTCAAGAAAGCAGTAGTTAAGTTAGCTGCTGATAGTAAAGAAATAGAATTCTTCCAAGGTATGTAATTAACCTTAATAAACAAAGGAGGGAAAACAGATGGCTATAAAAAAGTTTAGACCAACTTCTCCTGCCTTAAGACAAATGACAGTTTTAGTTTCTGATGAAATAACTTGTAATGAACCAGAAAGATCTCTTTTAGTTTCATTAAAAAAGAATTCTGGAAGAAACGTACATGGTAAAATAACTGTTCGTCACAGAGGTGGAGGAAACAGAAGAAAATATAGAATAATAGATTTCAAGAGAAATAAAGATGGAATACCTGCTAAGGTTGCTACTGTTGAGTATGATCCAAATAGAACTGCTAACATAGCATTATTAAACTATGCTGACGGTGAAAAAAGATATATACTAGCTCCAGTTGGAATACAAGTTGGAGATACTATATTATCAGGACCAGAAGCTGATATAAAGCCAGGTAACGCAATGGCATTAAAAGATATGCCAGTTGGTACAGTAGTACACAACGTTGAATTAAAGCCAGGAAAAGGAGCTCAGTTAGTTAGATCTGCTGGAGCATCTGCTCAATTAATGGCTAAAGAAGGAAAAACTGCATTACTAAGATTACCATCAGGTGAAATGAGATTAGTAAGCATAAATTGTAAAGCTACAATAGGACAAGTTGGAAACTTAGAACACGGTAACGTTGTTATAGGTAAAGCTGGTAGAAAAAGACATATGGGTATAAGACCTACAGTTAGAGGTTCTGTAATGAACCCTTGTGACCATCCACACGGTGGAGGGGAAGGTAGATCTCCAATAGGTAGAGCTAATCCAGTTACTCCTTGGGGTAAACCAGCACTTGGATATAAAACTAGAAAGAAAAATAAAGCTTCTGATAAGTTAATCGTATCAAGAAGAACTAAGTAATAGATTTATTTTTGCTCGAAAGGAGGAAATAAAATGTCAAGATCAACTAAAAAAGGACCTTTTATACATGCAAGACTTTTAAAGAAGATAGAAGATATGAATGCTTCTGGAAATAGAGAAGTTATAAAGACTTGGTCAAGATCTTCAACTATATTCCCACAAATGGTTGAACATACAATAGCTGTACATGATGGAAGAAAACATGTGCCAGTTTATATAACTGAAGATATGGTTGGACACAAGTTAGGTGAATTCGTTCCTACAAGAACTTTCAAAGGGCACAAGGACGACGAAAAATCTAATAAGAGAAGATAATTAAAGATCTAACTAAGGAAGGAGGAAATTGTAATGGAAGCAAAAGCTACTGCAAAATACGTACGTGTATCACCTAGAAAAGCAGGTCAAATATGCGGCCTTGTTAGAGGAAAAAATGTTGATGAAGCTTTAGCAATATTAAAGTATACTCCAAGAGGAGCTGCTTCAATAATAGCTAAGGTTGTAAAATCAGCGAAAGCTAATGCAGAAAACAATCACGAGATGGATGTTGAAAATTTATATATAGCTTCAATAGTTGCTAATCAAGGACCAACTATGAAGAGATTCATGCCTAGAGCTATGGGTCGTGCAACTATGATAAGAAAGAGAACTTCTCACATAGAGGTTGTTCTTAAAGAGAAAAAATAATAATAGATAGGAGGGAAACACATGGGTCAAAAGGTTAATCCACACGGTTTAAGAGTCGGTGTTATAAAGGACTGGGACTCAAGATGGTTCGCAACTGATAAAAAAGAGTTCGGAAACTTATTATTAGAAGACCATAATATACGTAAATTCTTAAAGAATAAATTATACTCAGCTGGTGTTGCTAAGATAGAAATAGAAAGATCAGCAAACAAATTAAAGCTAGACTTACACGTTGCTAAGCCAGGTGTAGTTATAGGTAAAGGTGGAGCTGGAATAGAAGCTCTTAAAGCTGAGTTAGAAAAAATGACTAAGAAAAATGTTATAGTTAACATAGTAGAAGTTAGAAACCCTGATAAAGAAGCTCAATTAGTAGCTGAAAATATAGCTTTAGCTATAGAAAGAAGGGTTGCTTTCAGAAGAGCTATGAAGCAAGCAATACAAAGAGCTATGAAATCAGGAGTTAAAGGTATAAAAGTATCTGCTTCTGGTAGACTTGGTGGAGCTGAAATGGCTAGAACTGAAGGATACAGCGAAGGAAATGTACCTCTTCAAACAATAAGATCTGACATAGAGTACGGATTTGCTGAAGCAAACACTACTTATGGAAAGACTGGTATCAAAGTTTGGATATGCAACGGAGAAGTTTTACCAACTAGAAACGGTGTAAACCCAAGAGAAGATAGAAGAGATAACAATAGAAGAGATAGAAGAGACAACAGAAGAAACGATAGAAGAAACGACAGAAGAAATGATAGATCTAACAACAATAGATCAAACAACAGAGGACCAAGACCTCAAAGAACTGAGAATAAACAAGCTTAATAGAAGCACAGTTAAGGAAGGAGGAAAATACTCATGTTAATGCCAAAAAGAGTAAAACGTCGTAGAGTACACAGAGGTAGCTTAGCTGGAAAGGCTCATAAAGGTAACAAAGTTACTTATGGAGAGTTCGGTTTAGTTGCTTTAGAGCCATCTTGGATAACTTCTAACCAAATAGAAGCTGCCAGAATAGCTATGACTAGATATATAAAAAGAGGGGGAAAAGTTTGGATAAAGATATTCCCTCACAAACCAGTAACAAGAAAACCTGCAGAAACTCGTATGGGTGCTGGTAAAGGTTCACCAGAATACTGGGTAGCAGTAGTTAAACCAGGAAGAGTTATGTTCGAATTAGCAGGTGTTTCAGAAGATAAAGCTAGAGAAGCAATGAGACTTGCTATGCATAAACTTCCAGTTAAATGTAAGTTTGTGAAACGTGAAGATTTAGAAGTAGAGGGTGGTGAATAGGATGAAAGCTAAAGAACTAAGAGATTTAACAAGCGAAGAGTTAATGAACAAGTTAAATGGTTTTAAAAGTGAATTATTTAGCTTAAGATTCCAATTAGCTACTGGTCAATTAGAAAACACAGCAAGAATCAAGTTCGTTAAGAAAGATATAGCTAGAGTTAAAACTATACTTGCTGAAAGAAAGTTAAACGAAACTAGAGCTTAATTTTGGAAAGGAGGCTGTCAAACATGGAAAGAGGAAGAAGAAAAGTAAGAGTAGGCCGTGTTGTTAGTAATAAAATGGAAAAAACAATAGTTGTTGCTGTTGAAGATTTCGTACGTCATCCATTATATAACAAGCCAGTTAAGAGAACTAAGAAATTTAAGGCTCACGATGAAAACAACGTATGTAGCATCGGAGATAGAGTAAGAATAATGGAAACTAGACCTTTATCTAAAGACAAGAGATTCAGACTAGTTGACGTTATAGAGAAAGTTAAGTAGTTTGTAGAGAAGGAGGGATTACGATATGATACAACAAGAATCACGTCTAAGAGTTGCTGATAACTCAGGAGCTAAAGAACTTTTAACTATCCGTGTATTAGGCGGAAGTAAAAGAAGATATGGTAACATAGGTGACGTTATAGTTGCAACTGTTAAAAGTGCAACACCAGGTGGAGTTGTAAAAAAAGGTAAAGTAGTTAAAGCTGTTATAGTAAGAACTAAGCAAGGCGTAAGACGTAAAGATGGTAGTTATATATCATTCGACGAGAATGCTGCAGTTATCATAAAAGATGATAAAACTCCAGTAGGAACTCGTATATTCGGGCCTGTTGCTAGAGAGTTAAGAGACAACGACTTTATGAAGATAGTATCTCTTGCTCCAGAAGTACTATAATAAGGAGGTGCAATAGGACATGATGCGTGTTAAAAAAGGTGACACTGTTGTAGTTATAGCAGGAAAAGATAAAGGTAAAAAAGGTACAGTTGCTAAGGTTTTCACTAAAACTAATAAAGTATTAGTTGAAGGTGTTAACGTTATAACTAAACACCAAAAGCCAACTGCTGTTAACCCACAAGGTGGAATAATAAATAAAGAAGCCCCAATACACATATCTAACGTAATGCCAGTAGATCCTGAAACAGGAAAAGGTACTAGAGTTAGAGTTGAAGTTAAAGATGGGCAAAAAGTTAGAGTATCAGTAAAGAGCGGAAAAGAATTATAATAAGCTTGAAAGGAGGGACCACAAATGACTTCTAGATTACAAGAAAAATATGTTAAAGAAGTTGCTCCAGCTTTAATGGAGAAATTTGGATACAAAAATGTTATGGAAATACCTAAGTTAGAGAAAATAGTAATAAACATGGGTATAGGTGATGCAAGAGAAAATCCAAAAGGATTAGAAGCTGCAGTTGCAGAATTAGAAATGATATCTGGACAAAAGCCAGTTATAACAAAGGCTAGAAAATCAGTAGCTAACTTCAAATTAAGAGAAGGAATGCCTGTTGGAACTAAAGTTACTTTAAGAGCTGACAAGATGTTCTACTTCATGGACAAGTTAGTAAACATTTCTTTACCAAGAGTTAGGGACTTCAGAGGAGTTAATGCTAATGCATTCGATGGAAGAGGAAACTACGCTTTAGGATTAAAAGAGCAATTTATATTCCCTGAAATAGAGTACGACAAGGTTGACAAAGTAAGAGGAATGGATGTAATATTCGTAACTACAGCTAAAACTGATGAAGAAGCTAGTGAGTTATTAAGATTATTAGGAATGCCATATTCTAAGTAAATAAAGGAGGGATTCCAGTGGCTAGAAAAGCGATGGTTGTAAAACAACAAAAAAAGCAAAAGTACGCAACTAGAGAGTACACTAGATGTACAATATGTGGTAGACCACACTCTGTGCTAAGAAAATTCGGTATATGCCGTATATGCTTTAGAGAATTAGCTTATAAAGGTCAAATACCTGGTGTAAGAAAAGCAAGTTGGTAAGACTTGGTTAAAATGGAAGGAGGTTTACAATTATGACAATGACAGATCCAATAGCAGATATGTTAACACGTATAAGAAATGCTAACATGGTTAAGCATGAAACTGTTGATGTTCCTGCTTCTAATATGAAGAAAGAATTAGCTAGAATCTTATTAGAAGAAGGTTTCATAAGAGGGTACGATGTTATAGAAGATGGAAAGCAAGGAATAATAAGAATACAATTAAAGTACGGACAAATAGGCGAGAGAGTTATAACAGGATTAAAGAGAATATCTAAGCCTGGTATGAGAGTTTACGCTGCTAAAGAAGAATTACCAAAAGTATTAAACGGATTAGGTATATCAATAATATCTACTTCTAAAGGTATATTAACTGACAAGCAAGCTAGAAATGCAGGCGTTGGTGGAGAAGTAATCTGCTACGTTTGGTAATATAAACGAACAATGTAAGGAGGTGCAACTATGTCAAGAATAGGTGTTAAGCCAATAAACGTTCCTACAGGTGTTGAAGTAACTATAGCTGAGGATAACTTAGTTACAGTAAAAGGACCAAAAGGAACTTTAACAAAGCAATTCACTAATGAATTAGCTATAAAAAAAGAAGAAAATACTATATTAGTTGAAAGACCAACTAATAATAAAAAACATAGATCTTTACACGGATTAACTAGAACTTTAATAGATAATATGGTAGTAGGTGTTACTACTGGATTCGAAAAGAAGTTAGAGTTAGTTGGTGTTGGTTACAGAGCTCAAAAGCAAGGAAACAAGTTAGTTATGAACTTAGGATACTCTCATCCAGTTGAGATGGTAGATCCAGAAGGAATAACTGTTGAAGCTCCAAACCAAACTGAATTAGTTGTTAAAGGAATCGACAAGCAATTAGTAGGTAACTATGCTGCTAAGATAAGAGCTTGGAGAGAGCCAGAGCCATACAAAGGTAAAGGTATAAGATACGCTGGTGAAGTTGTAAGACGTAAAGAAGGTAAAACTGGTAAGAAATAATACCAAACATAAAAGCTAGAAAGGAGTGATCTCTGTGTTTAAAAAAGCTAACAAAAACGCAAATAGACTTCAAAGACATAAGAGAGTTCGTAGAAAAATAACTGGAACTACTCAAAGACCAAGATTATGTATATTTAGAAGTTCTAATAACATATATGCTCAAATAATAGATGATACAAACAGAGTAACTGTTGTTTCTGCATCTTCTTTAGAAGCTGAAATAAAAGGTGCTGTTAATCACTGTGGAAATAAAGAAGCAGCTAAAAAAGTTGGAGAACTTGTTGCTAAGAGAGCTGTAGAGAAAGGTATAACTGAAGTTGTATTTGACAGAGGTGGATACTTATATCACGGAAGAGTTCAAGAATTAGCAGAAGGTGCTAGAGAAGCTGGACTTAAGTTCTAATACAAAGGAGGGAAAATAATGCTACGTCGTAAACCAATAGATGCAAGACAACTTGATCTTCAAGAGAAAGTTATCGAAGTAAGACGTGTTACTAAGGTTGTTAAAGGTGGTAGAAACTTTAGATTTGCAGCTTTAGTAGTTGTTGGAGATGAAAACGGACACGTTGGTATAGGTGCTGGTAAAGCTATGGAAGTACCAGATGCTATAAGAAAAGCAGTTGAAGATGCTAAGAAGAATTTAATAACTGTACCTATGGTTGGTACAACTATACCTCACCAAACAAACGGACATTTTGGTGCTGGAAAAATATTAATAATGCCTGCTGCTCAAGGTACAGGAGTTATAGCTGGGGGACCTGCTAGAGCTGTACTTGAATTAGCTGGATTAAAGGATGTTAGAGCTAAATCTTTAGGAACTAACAACCCAAGAAACATGGTAAATGCTACAATAGAAGGTTTAAAATCTTTAAGAACAGCTGAAGATATAGCTAAACTTAGAGGTAAAAAAGTAGAAGATCTTCTAGGGTAAGGAGGTAGTAAAAAAATGGCTAAATTACAAATAAAGTTAGTTAGAAGTACAATAGGAACTACTCCTAACCAAAGAAAGAACGTAGAAGCGTTAGGATTAAGAAAAAGAGAGCAAGTAGTTGTTAAAGAAGACAACGCTCAAATGAGAGGTATAATAGCTAAAGTTAGTCACTTAGTAGAAGTTACTGAAATAGCTGAATAATAATAATTTAAACAAATACTAAGGGAGGTGCAATCCATGAAGTTACATGAATTAAGACCTGCTGAAGGTGCAGTTTCTTCTAAAAAAAGATTAGGAAGAGGTACTGCTACTGGACAAGGTAAAACTTCAGGACGTGGACAAAAAGGTCAAAAGTCTCGTTCAGGTGGTGGAGTAAGAGTTGGATTCGAAGGTGGACAAATGCCACTTGCTAGAAGACTTCCTAAGAGAGGATTCAAAAATCCTTGTAAGAAAGTTTACTCACTAGTTAACGTAGAAACTTTAAATAGATTCGAAAACGGAACAGAAATAACAGCTGAATTACTTAAGTCAACTGGAGTAATAAGCAAAATAGAAAAAGACGGCGTTAAAATCTTAGGTGAAGGTAACTTAGAAAGAGCTTTAACTATAAAAGCTGCTAAGTTTACTGCTTCAGCGCAAGAAAAAATAGAAAAAGCTGGAGGAAAAGCAGAATTAGTTTAATCTAATCTGCTAACTCTTGGCCATAAGGCAGGGGTGAGTTTAACGTGCTGTCAAACTTAAAACAAGCTTGGAAAATAAAAGATGTAAGAAGAAAAATTTTATATACTTTGATGATGATTGTTATCTTTAGGATAGGATGTACAATTCCTGTACCTGGAGTTAATAGAGATATTATAAAGGGAATGGTTGACGGAAACGGTCTTCTTTCCCTGTATAATATGTTTACAGGAGGAGCTTTTAGTAACTTTACCTTATTTGCATTAGGAATAAGTCCTTATATAACGGCATCTATAATCATTCAACTTTTAACTATTGGATTCCCATCTCTTGAAGAACTTCAAAAGTCTGGTGAAGAAGGTAAGAAAAAGATAAATAAATACACTAAGTATACAGCATTAGGATTAGCTATAGTACAAGCTATCGGTATAACACTAGGAATAGTGAGACGTGCTTTACAAACAGATAGTGTATTTTTTATAGTTACTGTTATAGTCACATTAATTTCAGCAAGTATGCTTTTAATGTGGATGGGAGATAAAATTACTGAAAAAGGATTAGGTAATGGAAGCTCTGTAATAATATTTATAGGAATTATATCAAGAATTCCTAAAGACATAACTCAATCAATATCTCAATTTGAAAGCGGAAGCGTTGGATTATGGGTATTAATAGTTATGGCTGTAGTATCGCTTCTTACAGTAGCTGCGGTTACATATATACAAGAAGCTACAAGAAAAATACCTGTACAATATGCTAAAAGAGTTGTAGGAAGAAAAACATATGGGGGTCAAAACTCTCATATACCAATGAAAGTAAATCAATCTGGAGTTATTCCGGTTATATTTGCAAGTTCATTGTTAGCATTCCCACAAACTATAGCTATATTTATGGGAAAAGATGCTCAAGCATTTGTAACTAAATTCTTATCTCCAACTGGAGAGCCAGGATTCTGGATCTATTTAGTTATAGAAGTTGTATTAATAATATTCTTCTCTTATTTCTATACTACTATATCATTCAATACTGAGGATATAACTAATAATATGAAAAATAGTGGAGGTTTTATACCAGGTATAAGACCGGGTAATCCAACTATGGAATACTTAAATAGAATATTATCAAGATTAACTTTAGCAGGAGCATTATTCTTAGCTGTTATAGCTGTAATTCCTTCTATAATAGGTAAATTTACTGGCGTACATTTAAGTTTAGCTGGTACATCATTACTTATAGTTGTAGGTGTTGCATTAGAGCTTAAGAGACAGCTAGAATCAAATCTAGTAATGAGAAGCTATCAAGGCTTTTTAAAATAAATGGAGATGATCATATGAGAATAATATTACTTGGACCTCCTGGTGCGGGTAAGGGTACTCAAGCAGCAGGGATAGTAGAAAAATACAATATACCTCATATATCAACTGGAGATATATTCAGAAAGAATATAAAAGAAGGTACAGAACTTGGTAAAAAAGCTAAAGGATATATAGATCAAGGTCTTTTAGTTCCAGATGAGTTAACAGTAGGTTTAGTTACTGATAGAATAGCTCAATCTGACTGTGAAAAAGGATTCATGTTAGATGGATTCCCAAGAAATGTAGCTCAAGCTCAACATTTAGATGAATATCTAAAAGAAGTTGGTATATCTTTAGACAAAGTTGTTAACATTGAAGTTGATAAAGATATATTAGTAGGTAGAGCAGTAGGTAGAAGAATCTGCAAATCTTGCGGAGCTACTTACCATGTTGAGTTTAATCCTCCAAAAGTAGATGGCGTATGCGATGTATGTGGAGGAGAACTTTACCAAAGAGCTGATGATAATGAAGAAACTGTATCAAAAAGAATACAAGTTTACTTAGATGAAACTAAGCCTTTAGTTAACTATTATTCTGAAGAAGGTATAATAGCTAATATAAATGGTCAACAATCTATAAATAATGTATTTGGAGATATTGTTGAGGCTCTAGGAAGTGAAAAATAATGATTATTTTAAAATCTAAGCAAGAGATTGAACTTATGAGAGAATCAGGTAAAATCGTTGCTGAAACACATGAGATTTTAAGAGATGCTATTAAACCGGGAATATCTACTTTAGAGTTAGATGCAATAGCTGAAAATCATATTAGAAAATATAATGCTATCCCATCTTTTAAAGGTTATAACGGATTTAAAGGATCTATATGCGCTTCTATTAATGAAGAAGTTGTACATGGAATACCTGGATCTAAAACTTTAAAAGACGGAGATATTATAAGTATCGATATCGGTGCTTATTTTAAAGGATATCATGCAGATTCAGCAAAAACACATGCGGTAGGCATAATATCTGAAGAGGATAGGAAATTAATAGAAGTAACAAAAGAAAGCTTCTATGAAGGATTAAAGTTTGCTAAACTAGGATGTAGACTTTCTGACATTTCGCACGCAGTACAAACACATGTAGAAAACAACAATTTTTCTGTAGTTAGAGACCTTGTAGGACATGGAGTTGGTAAACAACTACATGAAGATCCTCAAATACCTAATTATGGACGTCCAGGTAAGGGCCCTAAACTTAAAGAGGGTATGGTTCTTGCAATAGAGCCTATGGTTAACTATGGTACACACTATGTTAAAATGTTAGGTGATGGCTGGACGATTGTTACAAATGACTCTAAAAGGTCAGCTCATTATGAGCATACGATAGCTATTACTGAAGATGAACCTTTGATATTAACAAAGTTATAGTCGGAAATGTAGGTGGAAATTATGCTATCAAATAACATAAGTATAGGGCAAGTTGTTAAAAATACATCTGGAAGAGATGCTGGTAGATTGTTTTTCGTAGTAAAAATAATTGATGATAAGTATGTTCTTATCTCAGATGGTAAAAAAAGAAAACTTGAAAATCCTAAACTAAAAAAAGTTAAGCACTTGCAAAAGTATGATATTATTAATTGTATGGTTAAAAATAAGATAGAGTCAGATGAATCTATCACAAATACTTTTTTAAGAGCTGAACTTGGAAAGTTAAACAATGTTTAGCTTATTGAATGGAGGTTTGGTTAGTTAATGGCCAAAAAAGATGTTATAGAATTTGAGGGTACAGTTACAGAAAACTTACCTAATGCTATGTTTAAAGTCAAGCTAGAAAATGGACATGAAGTTTTATGTCATCTTTCTGGGAAGCTAAGAATGAACTTTATAAGGATTCTTGAAGGAGATAAAGTTAATGTTGAGCTTTCTCCATATGACCTTACAAGAGGAAGAATTACTTGGCGTAAGAAGTAGACTATCGATGCTAGTCTATAAGGAGGGATTAATAATGAAAGTAAGACCATCAGTAAAACCAATGTGTGAAAAATGTAAAGTAATAAAGAGAAAAGGTAGAGTAATGGTTATATGTGAAAATCCTAAGCACAAGCAAAAGCAAGGTTAATAAATTGTGCTAGCATTTTGTTAAATATTATAGTATAATATCATATTGTGATAATTAACAAACTTTTTTTGGATTTTATATAAACATGAACCGGAATTAACTTATTATTTAAGAAAATTTAATCATGAAAAAAGTTAAAAAAGTTAAGTTGTAGGAGGTGCAAAGTATGGCAAGAATAGCTGGGGTAGATTTACCTAGAGAAAAAAGAGCAGAAATAGGCTTAACATATATCTACGGTATAGGTAAGGCAACTGCTAACGAAATATTAGCTAAAGCTGACATAGATCCTAACGTAAGAATCAAAGATTTATCTGAAGATCAAGTAAATGACTTAAGAAAGATAATAGACAATGATTTCTTAGTTGAGGGAGATTTAAGAAGAGAAATAGCTTTAAACATAAAGAGATTAAGAGATATAAAATGTTACAGAGGTATGAGACATGCTAAAGGTCTTCCTCTAAGAGGTCAAAAGACTAAGACTAACGCTAGAACTAGAAAAGGTCCTAGAAAGACTGTATCTCGTAAGAAGAAGAAGTAATAGTTAGAAGAGGAGGGAAGAATAATGGCTAAACCAAAAAAGAAAGTTACACGTGTTAGAAGAAGAGAGCGTAAAAACATAGAACGTGGACATGCTCATATACAATCAACTTTTAACAATACTATAATAACTTTAACAGACGTTCATGGTAACGCATTATCTTGGGCAAGTTCTGGACAATTAGGATTCAAAGGATCAAGAAAAGCAACTCCATTTGCATCTCAAATGGCTGCTGAAACAGCTGCTAAAGCTGCAATGGAACACGGATTAAAGACTGTAGAAGTATTCGTAAAAGGACCAGGTTCTGGTAGAGAAGCTGCTATAAGAGCTTTACAAGCAACTGGATTAGAAGTAACTATGATAAAAGACGTTACTCCAATACCACACAACGGATGTAGACCACCAAAAAGAAGAAGAGTGTAATATAGGAGGTGTAATTAATGGCAAGATATACAGGTGCATCATGTAGACAATGTCGTAGAGAAGGAATGAAGTTATTCCTTAAAGGTGACAGATGTTATACTGACAAATGTGCTATAGTTAAAAGAAACTATGCTCCAGGACAACATGGACAAGGAAGAAAGAAAGTTTCTAACTATGGATTACAATTAAGAGAAAAACAAAAAGTTAAGAGAATATACGGAGTTTTAGAAACTCAATTCAGAAATTTATATGAGCGTGCTGAGAAAACACCTGGAATAACAGGGGAAAACTTATTAAGCTTATTAGAAAGAAGATTAGACAACGTAGTTTACAGAATGGGATTAGCATCTTCTAGAAAAGAAGCTAGACAATTAGTAAGACACGGTCACTTCACTTTAAACGGACATAAGGTAGATATACCTTCTTTAACAGTTTCTAATGGAGATGTTATAGCTGTTAAAGAAACATCTAAATCTTCTGCAAAATTCAAAGGATTAGTTGAAAATAGCTCAAGAATAGCTCCTAAATGGTTAGATGCTAGCTTAGAGAACATGACAGCTTCTGTTGTTGCTAATCCAGGAAGAGAAGATATAGATCTTGAAATAGCTGAACACTTAATAATAGAGCTTTACTCTAAGTAATAAGTATAGTTATAAAAAATATTTTAAGATTTTGTTTACCCTCAGTGGATTAATAAATTTTAAGGAGGGTTTTGTCCATGATAGAAATAGAAAAACCAAGAGTAGATATAATTGAAATTAGCGAAGACCATAGATATGGTAAATTCGTTATAGAGCCTCTAGAAAGAGGATATGGAATAACTATAGGTAATGCACTAAGAAGAATATTATTATCTTCTTTACCAGGAGTAGCTGTTAACTCTATAAGAATAGATGGGGTTCTTCATGAATTCACAACAGTGTCTGGTGTTAAAGAAGATGTTACAGAAATAATATTAGCATTAAAAGAATTATCAGCTACTATAGATGGTGAAGGAAGTAGAACACTTAAAATAGAAGCACAAGGACCATGCACAGTAACAGGTGCTGACATAATATGTCCTCCAGATGTTGAAATAATAAGTAAAGATTTACATATAGCTACGCTAGATGATAATTCTAAACTTAACATGGAAATATCTGTTAACAAAGGAAGAGGTTATGTATCTTCTGAAGACAATAAAACAGAGCATATGCCTATAGGAGTTCTTCCTGTAGACTCAATATATACTCCTGTTGAAAAAGTTAGTTACCATGTAGAAAATACTAGAGTTGGTCAAAAATCAGATTACGATAAATTAATACTTGAAGTTTGGACTAATGGAAGTATAAATCCTCAAGAAGGAATATCACTTGCAGCTAAGGTTCTAGTTGAACATCTAAATCTATTCATAGATTTAACAGAGCATGTAAGCAATGTTGAAATAATGGTAGAAAAAGAAGAAGATCAAAAAGAAAAAGTTCTAGAGATGACTATCGAAGAACTTGACTTATCAGTTAGATCTTACAACTGTTTAAAGAGAGCGGGAATAAATACAGTTGAAGAATTAGCTAATAGATCTGAAGAAGACATGATGAAAGTTAGAAACTTAGGTAAAAAATCATTAGAAGAAGTTATCCAAAAGTTAGAAGAACTTGGATTAAATCTTAAACCAAGCGAAGAGTAAGTGCAAAGGAGGGATAAGCATGGCTAAGTACCGTAAATTAGGACGTGTAACTGCTCATAGAAATCTTATGTTAAGAAACTTAGTAACAGACTTACTAAGAAATGGAAAAATAGAAACTACAGTTACTAGAGCAAAAGAAACTCGTAGAATGGCAGAAAAGATGATAACTCTTGCTAAGAGAGGGGATCTTCATGCTAGAAGACAAGTTTTAGCTTATGTTTTAGATGAGACAGTAGTTAACAACTTATTCACTGATATAGCTCCGAAATATGCAGAGAGAAACGGTGGATACACTAGAATAATAAAAATAGGACCAAGAAGAGGCGACGCTGCTGAAATGGCTCTAATAGAATTAGTATAGTATATAAAGGATTAGGCTTAGCCTAGTCCTTTTTTTATATTCAAGAAAAAAATGATGAGAAACTATAAAATAAGATTTATATATTTAAATGAAAAAATTTAAGTACATAATAAAATACTGAATTTACAAAATGAATTGTATGTCTAGTTATGAATGTGAATAATTTTTTTGTTTTACAAATAACTTTTGAAATTTAATGAATGATAAAATGAAATATAAAGTTAGACACTTGTATTTTAGGTGGATTTTTATATTAATTTAGAATTTAAATTGTGTTATAATACAATAGAAATTGTAAATTAAGAGCACTACTAACAAAAGGAGAAAAGTTTATGAAAGTTAATGATATAGTAAGTGTTGAAGATATTTCATTTGAATATGTAACAGAAGAGGATAAGTTTAAAGCTATAGATAACTTAAGTTTAAATGTAAAACAAGGAGAGTTTGTTGTAGTTATAGGTCATAATGGATCTGGAAAATCAACTCTTTCTAAAAACTTAAATGCAATTCTTATGCCAACGACTGGAAATATTTATATAAATGGATTAAATACAAAAGAAGAAAAAAATTTATGGGATATTAGGCAAACTGCAGGTATGGTATTTCAAAACCCAGATAATCAAATAGTAGCCACTATAGTAGAAGAAGATGTTGCGTTTGGTCCTGAAAATTTAGGTATAGATCCCCCAGAAATAAGAAAAAGGGTAGAAGAGTCTCTTAAAAGCGTAGGAATGTATGATATGAGAGATAGACAACCTCATTTATTATCAGGAGGGCAGAAACAAAGGGTAGCAATAGCGGGTATAATAGCTATGAAACCTAAATGCATAATATTTGATGAGGCTACAGCTATGTTAGACCCATCTGGAAGAAAAGAAGTAATGAAAACAATTAAAAGATTAAATAAAGAAGAGAATATAAGTATAATGCATATAACTCACTTTATGGAAGAAGCGGTTGATGCAGATAGAGTTATTGTTATGGAAAAAGGGAAAAAAGTATTGGAAGGTACTCCTAAAGAAGTTTTTTCCAAAGTTGAAATGTTAAAAAGTATAGGGTTAGATGTACCGTGTATGACTGAATTAAGTAAAGAACTTAAAGAAGAAGGATTAGATATAGATGGAGATATATTAACTGTAGATGAGATGGTGGTGAAACTATGTCAATTGTAATAAAAAATTTAACTCATATATATAATGAAGGGTTACCGTTTGAAAGTAGAGCCTTAGATGATATAACATTAGAGATTAAATCAGGTGATTTTGTTGGATTAATAGGGCATACTGGTTCTGGAAAATCTACTTTAATTCAACATCTAAATGGAATTCTTAAACCCTCATCAGGGAAAATTTTAATAAATGAATTTGATATAACCGATAAAAATTTAAACTTAACAGATATAAGAAAAAAAGTAGGTGTTGTATTCCAATATCCTGAGTATCAGCTATTTGAAGAAACTGTCGAAAAGGATATAGCTTTTGGACCTTCAAATTTAGGTTTAGGAGAAGAAGAGATAAGCAATAGGATTAAAGCATCTATGGAAGCTGTCGGGCTTGATTATGAAGCGTTTAAAGATAAATCACCTTTTGAGTTATCAGGAGGTCAAAAAAGAAGGGTAGCAATAGCTGGAGTTATAGCTATGAATCCAGAAGTGTTAATACTAGATGAACCAACAGCAGGATTAGACCCAAAAGGTAGAGATGAAATTTTCAAGTTAATAAAAGACTTACATGAAGAAAAGAATATGACGATAATATTATCTTCTCATAGCATGGATGACATGGCTAAGTTAGTAAAGACTATAATAGTTATGAATTCAGGTAAAGTTGAGTTTATGGGACCTACAAGAGAAGTGTTTAATAACCACTCTAGTAGACTTAAAGAGATTGGCTTAGATATACCTCAAGTATTGGAATTATCTATAAAATTAAAAGAACATGGGTTTGAGATAAAAGAAGATGCAATTACTATAGAAGAAATTAAAAACGAAATAATAAGAGTTATGAGAGGTAAGGGAAAATGTTAAAAGATATAACAATAGGCCAATATTATCCTACAAACTCGAGTATTCATAAATTAGATGCTAGAGTTAAGCTTATAGCAACGTTTATATTTATGATATCTTTGTTTATAATAAATAAATTTTGGCCATATTTAATAGTGGTAGGAAGCTTAATTGCAGTAATAGGTTTATCTAAAATACCAGGAAAGTTCATTATGAAAGGATTAAAACCTTTAAAATGGATTATAATATTTACATTTGTAATTAATATATTTTTTATACCTGGAGACCCTATATGGTCATTTGGATTTGTAAAGATAACATACCAAGGTGTTAGTCAAGCTATATTTATGGCTTTAAGACTTATATTCTTAGTTGTAGGGACATCTCTTTTAACACTTACTACATCACCAATAGAACTTACAGATGGCATAGAGAGACTATTAAATCCTTTTAAAAAGATAGGATTTCCAGTTCATGAGTTAGCTATGATGATGACTATAGCTCTAAGATTTATACCTACTTTATTAGATGAGACAGATAAAATAATGAAAGCTCAAATGTCTAGAGGAGCAGACTTTGAGAGTAAAAATATCATAAATAGAGCTAAGAACCTAGTTCCACTATTAATACCTTTATTCATTAGTGCTTTTAGAAGGGCTGATGAGTTAGCTATGGCTATGGAAGCTAGATGTTATAGAGGTGGAGATAATAGAACCAAGATGAAAGAGTGTATAATGACTAAAGCAGATTATATAGCATATGTTGTACAAGTTTTATACTTAGGAATTATAGTGTTCATAAGATTTGTTTAAAGAGGTATAATATGAGAAATATAAAATTAACTATCCAATATAATGGTAAAAGATTTTGTGGATGGCAAAAGCAAAATGATTCATTGGGTATTCAAGGTAATATTGAACAATCAATAAAAGATATAACTAATGAGAGTGTAAAAATAACTGGATCTGGAAGAACAGATGCAGGGGTTCATGCGTTGGGACAAGTTGCAAATTTTAATACGGAGTGTAATATTCCTATTGAAAAAATACCTAATGCATTAAATTCTAAGTTGCCGAAAGATATAGTTATAATAAATGCAGAAGAAGTGAATTTAGATTTTCACTCTAGATATTCAGCTAAAGGAAAAAGATATAGATATATTATATATAACAACCGATATAGAAGCCCTATATATAGTGATATTTCTTATTTTGTAAAATATGATTTAGACTTTGAAAAGATGAAAAAAGAAGCTGAATCA
The DNA here is from genome assembly GCF_032465715.1 of Paraclostridium sp. MRS3W1. Lineage (NCBI taxonomy): Bacteria > Bacillati > Bacillota > Clostridia > Peptostreptococcales > Peptostreptococcaceae > Paraclostridium > Paraclostridium sp. MRS3W1. Next base: position 55,355 of record NZ_JAWDJM010000165.1, read on the forward strand.
TTAAAAGGAACACATGATTTTAAGGGATTTATGAGCTCGGGATCAAGTGTTAAAGATACAGTTAGAACTATTTATGATATAGATATTTCAAAGTGTGAAGACTTGATAGTTATAGAAATTGAAGGTAATGGATTTTTATATAATATGGTTAGGATTGTAGTTGGAACGTTAGTTGATATAGGAAGAGGAAAAATAGATAATAGCATGTCGAGCATAATAGAATCAAAGTTGAGATCGATGGCAGGACATACGGCTCCAGCACACGGATTATTTCTCAAAAAAGTTGATTATTAGCTTGACACACTAGGGTGCATGTATTAAAATATACAAGAGTGTGTTAATAAGTCCACTTGCCCCGGACTTGACATAGACGGTAAAATATCATATGGAAATAAGATAAGGAGGGACTTGTAATGAAAAGTTATATAGCTAAACCAGCTGACGTACAAAGAAAATGGTACGTAGTTGATGCTGAAGGAAAAACATTAGGTCGTATGGCTACTGAAATAGCTACAATATTAAGAGGAAAGCATAAACCAACTTTCACTCCTCACGTTGATGGTGGAGATTTCGTTGTTGTTGTAAATGCTGATAAAGTAGTTTTAACAGGAAAGAAATTAGATCAAAAGATGTACAGATACCACACTGGATATGTAGGTGGATTAAAAGAAATAACATATAGAGAAATGATGGAAAAGAAACCTGAAGAGGTTGTTATGCATGCTGTTAGCGGTATGTTATGTAAGAACAAATTAAGAAGCAGAATGATGACTAGATTAAGAGTATTTGCTGGACCAAACCACGGACACGAAGCTCAAAATCCAGAAGTTTTAAACTTTAAATAATCATAACGGGTGAAAGGAGGAGTTAATCATGGCTAACGTTCAATACTATGGAACAGGAAGAAGAAAACACTCTGTAGCAAGAGTAAGATTAGTTGCAGGTGAAGGAAATATAATAGTAAATGGAAGAAAAGTTGAAGAATTCTTCAACTATGAAACTTTAATAAGAGATGTTAAACAACCATTAGTTTTAACAGGAACTGAAAACAAATACGATGTTATAGTAAAAGTTGAAGGTGGAGGATTCACTGGACAAGCTGGAGCTATAAGACATGGTATATCTAGAGCTTTATTAACAGTAGATGCTGAGTTAAGACCAGCTTTAAAGAAAGAAGGTTTCTTAACTAGAGATGCTAGAATGAAGGAAAGAAAGAAATACGGATTAAAGGCAGCAAGAAGAGCTCCACAATTCTCAAAGAGATAATTATATATGTTTACTCAAAGACTTTGGAATATTCCAAAGTCTTTTTTTATATAATATATGGGGTGATATTATATGAAATATATTAAGCATGTAAGTTTGATTGGAGCTCTTTTATGTTTTTTGGCTATATTTATATTTGAAGTCAAAAAGAATTCTCAAGATGTATTAACGTACATGCCTGTGACTAATAAGGTTATTCTTTTAGATGCAGGACATGGGGGGATAGATCCAGGGGCTTTGAGTGATGATGAGTCTGTGGAAGAAAAAGATATAAACTTACAAATAACATTGAAGCTAAGAGAGTTGTTAGAATCAAGTGGATGTTTAGTATTGTTAACTAGAGAAGATGACGTTAGCTTGTACGAAGAGAGCCCAGATAAGACAACTAGACAAAAGTACAATGAAAATCTAAAAAATAGAAAGAAAATGATTGAAGAGTCAGGTGTAGATGCGTTTGTATCTGTTCATTTAAATAAATTTGAACAGAGTAAGTATTACGGAGCACAAACTTTTTATCCTCAAGGACAAGATGATAGTAAATTGTTATCGAAATTTATTCAAGATGAATTAAAAAGAGTTGTAGATGAAACAAATCAAAGAGAAGTTAAACCAAGTAATGATATTTATTTGTTAAAGGATAATAAAATTCCTTCAGTATTAATAGAGTGTGGTTTTTTATCTAATGAAAAAGAATCTAAACTGTTGAACGATGAAAAGTATCAAGAAAAAGTAGCGTGGGCTATATATGCAGGTATTCAAAAATATTTTGGAACAAATGTACATAATTAAATTGAAATATGTAAAAAATAACTTATATTTTTAAGTATATAAGTTATTTTTTTATGTCCTTTTATGTCTATAAATGTAAAATTAAATATAAAAAAGAATAAATTGAATTGTAGGAATTCCAATACATTCAACTTTATAATGAAAATATTTTTTAATTAGGAATAAAAAAATATAAAAAAACTATTGACCTTATTAAATCAAGGTGGTATAGTATTACTTGTCCTTAAGAAAAGGGCAAAACAAATTAAGAACTTTGAAAATTAAACAGTAGGTTAATTATAAAAATTCTTTTTTAAAGAATTA